>CBDVAV010000269.1:0-6812 GCA_965372055.1 uncultured bacterium
GTATCAATCTAAAAAATTCAGACTTGAAAATATGGCAGAAAAATATGTGAAACTATTAAGGTCACAGGTCAAAAAGCTCGATGCTGAGGATTTTGACCTTGAGGCTTGGAAAAGCTCCACGGTAAATTTACTCAACAGGATTTTCGGTGAGGATGACGGAAAAGTAAAAGAAATTTTTCATTTAAAGATCGATTATGGCAGTTGGGTGCTTAGGGATGCCAAAGCTTCTTATAAGCCTTTGGAATCATGTAAGCGAAAAGGCCTTGAAATACTTGAAGCTTCAATTACCGAATTGGAAAATTTCGGATTGCCCATTGGCCGGAAACGAGTTATGATGGACTCCCTGATCCCAATTCTTGAGGAGGAGTTAAAAGTTTCCGAATACAAGGCAGTGCAGAAGATTATGGAAGGGAAAAATAACAATGATGAGAAGGTAAAATTATTGCAAAAGAAGCTTCAGTCCTTGGGAAAAGATTTACCTGCCAACATATTGGCCAAGTATATAATACAGGCAGGGATCAAGATTTAAACCTTGTTTAAATTTTTAAAGATTGATCAAAAGCTCCTTTTCTTGACTAGTTTTCAGCCTGACTGGATTATTTTATTTAGTTATCCATATTGGATTTCCAATATCGCTCTGCATATCTTTGAACATCAAATCCCATTGTATCAAGAAGCAAAATCCAGGCATCTTTTAGAAAAACTTTTAATGTGCCATCTTTAATAAACCTCCTTGTTGAGGTAGTCATTTTTTCTTTTACCAGCATTAGATCACCGTGTTTTTTAAGTTTACTACAAAAGTGAGCAGACTCCATAAGTTTTGAAGATGGATAACCACCTGATTTCATAAATGTCTCTTTTGTTATAAAAAGCCCTTGGTCCCCAAAGTATCGTTTGGTAATACGGTATCTTGCCCTGTTCAACCAGGTTGCAACCACCAGTAACCAAGTTGCTTTATCAAATTCAAATTCAAAAGCGCCAGCTACAATTTTCCCTCTGGATAAACACTCATATATAATCTTATCAAAATGATGTGGTACAATACAATCAGCATCCATGAAAAGAAAAATATCCCCCGAGGCCTTACTGGCCCCAAAATTTAACGCTTCATATTTTTTTCCCCGGAAAGCAGGAACCTCAAAACTTTTTGTATTCAGTTTTGATAACAAGCTCACAGTTTCATCCCCTGAGCCTGTATCAACTACAATTATTTCATGAGGCTTAATAAATGCCCGCTCATAAATAGCATTAATAGTTGCCCAAATATATCCGGCCTCATTTAAAGTTGGAATGATGATTGATACCGTTTTCAATATTATTACTTATCACTAAAATACAAATTCTGAAAGAATTTAATTCACTGATAATTTTGCAAATACATTATTTTTATTTTGTCTGGTTTGATTTTTGATCTATATTAGATTCAGGGTATCACATGCTTAAATACATAATCTTAACCCTTTTATTTAGTTATTGCGACTATATCTCAGCGCAAATATTGGTTTCATCAGAAAATGGAGCTATGGTGCGTCTTGCGCCGGATGGTTCTTGGGAGGAAGTAGATCTCTCGGAACCTGATAGAGGTAATATCCGCTCATTTACAGTTCCTATAGATGCTACAAATGTTATTGAAGGCTATAATAAACGATTTACTATCAGGTATAATGAAGATAAATGGTATGCCTACAGAAGTGAGGAAGTTTTGAATGATGGAAGAAATGCCATGGTTTTACAATTTGCCCACAAAGATGGTGATGCTATTGGTGTAATAACAGCAGACTCCGTTACACTATCCCCGAAGGAAATTATATACCGCTCCCTACAACAGATAAAACAAAAATCTACAGAATTCAATGTGGCTTATGGCGAGGTATTCAATGTAAATAGCCAGATGATCTATATGGTTATCATTCAGGTAACCCAGAAAGGTCTCCCGATAACTTATTATAATTACTATTATAGTGATAAAGCGGGGTCATACGAGCTACAAACATATTGCAATCAAAATGCATTTGACACCTTTGAAGATGATTTTAAAAATCTGTTGAACGGCTTTGAAACCTACCTGAAATAATTTTCAATTTGGTCAAACCATACATTTTGTTTACATTAGTGACCATATAGTCACATTATGCCCAAAAGTACCTTTTATAAGCTTCCAGAACCAAAAAAACAACAATTGCTCAAGGCTGCATATCAAGAGTTTTCCCTCAAAAACCTCGAATCTGCATCAATTACTTTGTTGGTTAAAAAGCTGGGCATTGCAAAAGGAAGCATCTATCAATATTTTGATGATAAAGAAGACATGTATTTGTATCTCCTGGAATATGCTGAGCAAAGAAAGAATGACATTTACGAGAGATCCTTTAAATTAACTTATGCGAATCTTGAACAGGCATTTGTTGGTTTAAATTTAATTGGCCTAAAGTTTGATTTAAATTTTCCTGATTACGCTTTGTTTCTGGCAGGATCTTATCATGAACAACATGTTGTACAGAGTAAATCAATTGCCCAAAAACAGATTTCCAAAGGCATAGACTTGTACAAATCCCTATTGTTTCAACACCAGCTTCCTATTTACGGAAACGTACCATCTCTATTTTTTCAGATATCCAATGGAATGTTTAACCAAGTGATCACAGCATTTAACCTGGATGTGATGAGTGCAATCAAAAGGCAAATACCAGTGCCAGGGGTAAGCGACAAACAATTAATTGAATTTGTAACCGATATGTCAAATTGCTTGTTTAATGAAATTGCTCAAGAATGACCGAATGGTCACATTTATAATTGGTTCAGTGTTGCTTGTTTATAGCGCAGGATACTCAAGTGATTAATTAAGTAGAATTCTCCTCCTTTTCAAATACCAGGCGTGTGTGTTCCCAAATCTCTCTTTCAAAACATAATCTTTGCGGATTTATTTTTAACATATAATACTTATACCTGAATCCTTTATCAAGAATTAATCTTGGAAGAAATGATGCGAATATCAGGAATTTGTGGATATTGAATTTTAAATATCCCTTCTTCCATACTTTGAGGGTTTCTATGTAATCCAATCTCCCACTGTTCTGGTTAATTATCTTAAAATAAGGTTTTGCACAGTTGATTAGCTGCTCATTACTCCAAGGAAGCCAGGATTCCTTGTAATACTCTAACAAAAGTGCCATGAGATATTCACTGGAGTTTTTATTTGCATGAATGCTAATGTCTTCGATGGCGGGCATGTTTTTTCCATAAATCATGGTTTGAAGATAAAATCTCCCTCCTTCATTTAAGAGTCCATGTAACGTTTTAAAGAAATCCTTGTAAACTTCATCGTGCTTTCCTGCTTCCCATTCAGCCCTGGAACAATGGTGTTCAAATGCGCCAAGGCTAACCGCCGCGTCAAACTTTCCAAAAGTTTCAGGTTTAATGGTTCTACAGTCTTTCAGATGAACATCAAATCCGTTTTTTCTGCATGATGCCACCTGTTTAGGAGAAAGCGCCACCCCAACCGCCTCTGCTCCAATTTCCCTGAAATACTTTAACATGCCTCCCCATCCACATCCCATATCAAGGATACTGGATCCCTTGGTTATGTTTAAGCTTTTTGCAACAAAGTCATGTTTTTGACGTTGAGCTTGTTCTAGTGTTAATGAAAAATCGCCATTGTACATCGCACCACTATAATCACCCATTTCACCAATGCTAAATCGAACTATCTTATCTAAGAAATTATAAAACTGTTCCATTTCAATTTGGTTATCCTCCAAGAATTTATGACCACCTAGGATTTGCTCATGATCCGCTTTAATAGATTGTTTACGTTTCATTTATTCTTCTTTTAAATTGGTTAGTCGTTTAGTCTTTTTTCCCATGTTTTAATTTAGTCAATAAATAGAAAACAATTTTTAAGCAGAGGTACAAATACCTATAAAACCTGCGGTGAATACATTAAAAATGGCTCATTTTCTCTCTATTGTCATGCTTTTAGCAGCAAACTTTTTTGCACTCTTATTCGGGATTCACAGAGAAACTGTCTAGTAATCAGGGTGACGGCAGTTCGCAAACATCCAATGGCGAGGAATCCCAGTGATTATGGTAGCAGAAAACAACACGGGACTTGCAATATTACCGTCTGAATTAGGAAATTTGAATTCTATGCCTACTGGTAAACTATCTTATTACCACACATAACATTTGCAATATCTCACGGCTCTTTCCACGATGCAAAAATGGACCTGAAAGGGAAGGAAATCGAATGTATTTCAAGGTCACGCTATTTTCCACTAGATATATTTCCATGATTCCGATGATTCATTGCATTGAAATTACTACTTACAACATATCGTTTTGGGGTCAGTGATTACATTAGAAATATCATTTCTCAACTTCAAATACAATATCTTTGACCCGTACAAAAAAACTACTTAAATGGAATTTGATTTATTCAATCTAGATGGCAAAACAGCATTGGTCACAGGAGCCAGACGTGGTATCGGAAAAGGGATTGCTATTGGGCTTTCAAAGGCAGGGGCAAACATTATTGGTGTATCAGCATCGTTAGAAAAATCAGGCAGCAAAGTTGAGGAAGAAGTAATAGCTACTGGCCGTAAATTCACCGGATACCAGGTGGATTTTAGCGATAGAAAAGCGTTATATGCCTTCATCCATCAACTTGAAGCCGATGGACACTCCATTGATATTTTAGTTAATAATGCTGGCACAGTGATGAGAAAACCCGCGGCCGAGCACACCGATGAATATTGGGACAAAGTGATTGCGGTCAACCTTAATGCACAGTTTGTTTTGAGCAGGGAGATCGGTAAAAAAATGATTGTGAGAGAAAGAGGAAAAATCATTTTTATAGCATCCCTTTTGACTTTTCAGGGAGGTATTACCGTACCTGGCTATGCTGCCAGCAAAGGGGCCATTGGTCAACTCACCAAAGCGCTGGCCAATGAATGGGCTTCCAAAGGAATTAATGTCAATGCAATAGCACCAGGGTACATTGCCACAGATATTACCAAGGATTTACAAAATGACCCGGTTCGAAATCGGCAGATAACTGAGCGCATTCCACAAGGAAGGTGGGGTACACCCGAGGATTTCGTAGGACCTGCCATTTTCCTGGCATCAGATGCCTCCAATTATATGAATGGTTCAATTGTAACGGTAGACGGAGGTTGGATGGGTAGGTGATGGCCGTCGTCTGGTTGCACCACCGAAATCTTATACCTTCTCAAATACCCAACGGTATAAATCCATCAGATTCCGCTCCAGGCATACCCGGTGTGGGTTGTATTTCAATAATGACACCCAATGTCGAAATTCGCGGTTTGTCAAGTAGCGGGGTAGATAGCTCATATACAACATGAACTTCTGAAAACTCATCTTCTGAAAACGCTTATTCCATTGAAGAGCCGTTTCCACGTAATCCAGCCTTCCATTGCTTTTGTCGATTACTTTAAAATATGGCTCTGCATTCCTTAATATCTGCTCGTCTCCATTGGCAAGCCAAGAGCCGGGAAATTGTTTTTCCATCAGGGCAAGGAAATAGGCATCAGATTGCTTATCTGCATTGATGTCGAGATCAGAATACTGCACCATTTTCTCTTTGTTGAATACAAGGGTATCGATGTAGAAACGGCCACCTTCCGGCAAGATGTCGTGGATCATCTTGAAGAAATTGTTATATATCTCATCCTGCTTGCCAGCTTTCAATTCCTCCACTGTGCAAATATGTCCTGAAACACCAAGGCAAATCACCGCATCAAATATTCCCAAAGTCTCGGGAGTGATCTCCCGAAAATTCATAATACGTACATCGAGGCCATTTGCCCTACAGGCCTTGGCCTGCCCGTTAGAAAGGGTTACACCAATGCCATGTGCCCCTTTTCCCTTGACGAATTCCAGGATTGGGCCCCAGCCGCTTCCAACGTCCAGCACTTTACTGCCCTCCCTGATGTTTAATTTCTCCGCAATCTCTTCGTGCTTTCGTTGTTGTGCTTCTTCCAGGGTAAGGGAAAAATCGTTATTGTACAATGCGCAGGAAAAATCCGCAGTTTCACCAATACTCATCCTGAACAATTTGTCCAGAAATGTATAGGTGAAGTTCATGTTTTTTGATAGCTGAATAGTATCCATACGTTGGCTTAGTTACATCCGTTAAATTTATTCTCACTGCTTCAAGGTTAAGGGGTTTAATTAATCCCAAGGTAGTTCGTTCCTAGCTCATAATCAATACCGTATTTGTATCCAATTTTGTAGGTAGATATCACCCCTTACATTATCTAAGGCTATTGGGGCGTTACCTTTTGGCACATATATTGATTAACATTAAGAAATAGGTCAAATATTTAAACAACAAAATAATGTACAGGATAATCTCGCAAATAAATTCAAGCAAAGCAGCCGCCGTAATTTTATTTCTAGTAAGTTTAATGGTGCTGGCAGCTTCATTTGCCAGCTAACCTCCCCAACCACATTAATTACTCTTCTCATAATAATATTCCTTAAATTCTTACACAGTGATAGTAGGATTTAATTGATATCATATCAAAGTGTTTTGCTGCTTTTGAAGTAGTTTTACATTAATTCCGGTGGCATAATATAAAATCATAAATAATTTATCTCCAATTACCATCTTTACTTATTCAATCATGGATTCTTTTGAAATTATCAACCCCCGTTCAGCACGTGTTCCAATAATTCTTAGCATGGTGAAGCAGACCGGAGAGCTCGCCCTCAAATACTACGGCCGTGGCGATCCGCGGTTCAAGTTCGATGAAGAGTTGGTTACCGAGGCCGAATTGGCCATCCGCAAGTTC
>CBDVAV010000270.1:0-6800 GCA_965372055.1 uncultured bacterium
CAAATTGATTGTTGTTGCATTCTTATTTGCCTTTCCGGGATTGATCAATGGCCAAATAAAACCTTCAACCGGAGAAGAAATGCAAAAATTGCTAGTTGATCTGAAAGAACATTCTGAGAGATCAATTTTAAAGAAATACCCAACCAGGAACATAGGGCCCGTGATCCAAGGTGGCCGCGTTAGCGATATTGAGGTAAATCCAAATGATACAAAAATCTATTATGTAGGCTATGCATCGGGTGGATTATTTAAAACCATAAACAATGGAATCTCATTTGAGCCGATATTCGATGATCAGGGAGCGATTGGCATAGGGGATTTTGCTTTAGCTCCTTCCAATCCTGACATAATATATGTTGGAACAGGGGAAAAAAACAGCAGCCGTTCCAGTTATGCAGGGTCAGGGTTGTATAAATCCACTGATGGAGGAACAAACTGGCAACACTTGGGATTGGTCAATACTCAGCACATTGGTCGGGTGATAGTTCATCCAACCGATCCCAATACTGTATGGGTGGCTGCCTTGGGTGCCTTGTATGTTAACAACCAGGATCGGGGTATCTATAAGTCAACCGATGGCGGCAAAAATTGGAACAAAACCCTATACCTGAATGATAGCACTGGTTTCGTAGACCTGGTGATCAATCCCTCCGATCCTAATGAATTATGGGCAGCTTCATGGGAACGCACCCGAAGATCATGGGATTTTAAGGGAAGTGGGCCAGGATCAGCAATATTTCACTCAACTGATGGTGGGGAGACTTGGTCTAAATCCACCAATGGATTCCCTGATGGAACAAATGTTGGCCGCATAGGTCTCGATGTATCCAGATCGAACCCCAATATACTTTATGCATTTTTAGACAACCAGTACCAGACTAAAGAAGAAAGGGAAATTGAGGATGACGGTAAAATAAAGCGCATTGATTTTATCAGTATGTCAACAGAAGCGTTTCTTAACCTGGACGATAAAAAGCTGTCAACGTACCTGAAAGATAACCGCTATCCATCGAAATATGATGCAGAGGTAGTCAAAAAGGAGGTAAGGGAGGGGAAATATCAGCCAAAGGCATTGTCAGATTATTTTGGTGATGCCAACCAGGCCCTGTTTAATACCCAAGTGACCGGAGCGGAAATGTACAGATCGGACGATAGCGGAAATTCGTGGAAAAAGGTAAATTCGTATAAATTGAGTGGTGTCTATTTTACCTACGGTTACTACTTTGGTGAAGTTAGGATTGATCCCACCAATCCAGACCTGGCTTATGTTTTTGGGGTTCCAATCCTGAAAACTACCGATGGGGGTAAGACTTTTCACAGGCTTGATACTGCATCACGGGTACACAGCGACCACCAGGCACTTTGGATTGATCCTAAAGATTCAAAGCATTTACTATTAGGGAATGATGGTGGATTATACCAGAGTTATGATGAAGGAGCAAATTGGGATCATATTAACAACACTTCAGTTGGACAGTTTTACTATATCAATTATGATATGGACAAACCGTACAATGTCTACGGCGGACTTCAGGATAATGGTGTGTTAAAGGGTTCTTCGAAATCAATCCCGAACAGGACAAAAAATTGGGATAGGATATATGGCGGGGATGGCATGTTCGTGGCACCCGACCCCAGGAACAGCAATATCGTTTATACCGGATTGCAATTTGGCAACTATGCAAGGCTGAACCTTAAAGGTGGCAGGCCAAAGAGGATCACCCCCCAGCATGATATTGGGGAAGAAAGATTGCGGTTTAACTGGCGATCACCAGTGGTTTTGAGTCCTCATAATGCAGACATCGTTTATTTCGGATCACAGTTTTTGTATCGAAGCTTGGACCAGGGGGATTCATGGGAGCCTATTAGTCCCGATCTAACCAATAACCGCCAACCTCAGGGAAATGTGCCGTACTCAACCATTACCGAGATATCTGAATCACCATTAAAGTTTGGACTGATATACATCGGCACAGATGATGGCAATATCCAAGTAACTATCAATGGGGGCGGGAGCTGGGAAAACATATCATCAGGCCTGCCATCCGGTAGGTGGGTGAGCGATGTTTTTGCTTCACCTCATGATCAAGCCACTGTTTTTGCCAGCCTTAATGGATACCGCGATGACGAGTTCAAAACCTACGTTTATAAAAGCACCAACTATGGTAAATCATGGACTTCCATCAAAGGCGACCTGCCTGAAGATGTAGTAAATGTAATTATCCAGGATCCTGTTAATCCCGAACTTTTATATGCTGGTCAAGATCATGGCACATTTATAAGCCTTGATGGCGGACAGCATTGGCAATTGGTTAAAAGCATTCCAAATTCTGCATCTTATGATATAAAAGTTCATCCAAGGGAAAACGAATTTATTGTTGGGACTCATGGTAGGAGTATATATTTAGGAGATGCAAAACCATTGCAGAAAATTGCCGGTAAAAATGTCAATAAAGGTGTGATGGCTTTTGAATCTGGGTCCATTAGACATTCTGAAAGTTGGGGCGAAAAAAGATTTGAATATCTAAAAGTAAACAAACCTGAGTTGGAAGTATTCTATTACGTTGGGCAAAATGCGCAAAGTATTTCTGTAGAGATATCCAATGAAGATGGGGATATCGTGAGAAAATTAACCACTGGAGGTGAGAAAGGATTTAATTCTATTACCTGGGATGTAAAAGTTGATGTTTTGGATAAAAGAAAAAGAACTACAGGTGAAAAAGCTTATGCAGGTAAAGGAAAATATAAAATGAAATTTATCAATGGGGCAGATTCCAGTGAAATTGAGGTCGAGATAAAGTAATTTCAGTGCTTCAATCAGGGTTCATTGATTATTATTTTATGTCAAGGTAGCCTCAAAAGTATGTTACTAGCGTCATTCCCACGAAAGTGGGAATCCATAACTGAATAGCAAACAAACGAATGGGATTATCCGGTCAAGCCGGATAATGACGACTTAATATTTATGCAACTCCCTCTTTACCCCTTTATAAAATGTTTGCCAACCTCTTTTGCTGATACTAAATAACTGTCATATTTTTGTACAATGAAATTGAACAAAACAGAAATAGCTGTTTACTTGATTGTAATTCAGGTGATATTGTCAGGGGCAATCCTATCATTTACCAATCAAGAATTCTATGAGCAGTCTTTCGCGGTTGAGGATGGGATTGTTGAATATGGAACAGCCTTGATGTTGCTGGTATCAGCTTTGATTATGGCCATAAGGTTTTTTCGGATAGGAAGTGGGCAAACATTCAAATGGAAGTTAACCGTATCAGTATTGGCCCTTTTGTTCATTTTTGCAGCCGGTGAAGAAATTTCCTGGGGACAGCGCATTTTCGGGGTTGAAAGCTCCGAATTTTTTAAAGACAATAATGCACAGCAAGAGATGAACCTCCATAATCTTGTAGTAGGGGAAACAAAAATCAATAAACTGATATTCAGTAAAATCCTAACCGGAATACTAGTAATTTACTTGATCATCCTTCCGATATTATACAGTAAGATTTCATGGATAAAAGACCTTGTCACAGATTTTGCAGTACCCATGGTGAAATATCATCATACCGTAGTATTTATTATCATGACCATAGTAGTTACCATAATGCCTTCCAGCAAACGGTGGGAGATTTATGAATTTGGCTTCGCCATGATTTTCTTCCTGATATTTCTGTTTCCGTTAAATAAGGAGATATATTCAGTAGAAAATTAAAAATGTTACAATATTACAATTCTTTGGGATTACGGTCCTGATGATATATTAAACCTATTGTTTTCTTTGTGAAGTTTTTAAACTTCTAAAAGAATTGGATGATAGGTTTTTTGCGATTTTTTCCTTTAGCAACAAGATTATTGATTTCTTTATTTACCACCATTGGTATATTTACTCATTGCCTTGCCAATAATAATGAGGAAGGTATTCATTTCGAGGAAGGATTCAAGGAATCAATATTACCCTTTAAAATAGTCGATAATCTTATAATTATTCCGGTTAATCTCAATGGTTTACAACTAAATTTTATTCTGGATTCGGGTACTCGTAGTATACTGGTTTTTTCAAATAAGAAGATTTCAAATTCTATCGTAGATACTTACCATAAGAAGGATTTATCTGATCTAAACAAAAATCTTAATGGAACAATATATTATGGTATTCAACTAAAGCTACCTGGGATTGTTGGTGAGAAACTTCCAATAATAATTATTGATAAAAAAATGCGCAATAATCTCACTATAAATGGTAGAATTGATGGAATTATTGGATACAATCTATTTTCAAAATTTTCCGTGGAAGTTGATTTTAATAAAGAACAAGTGATTCTTAGAGATCCATTGAGTTTTAAACCCGATAAATCCTTTGATGCTTACCCAATACAACTTCATGGAACAAAGCCATTTATAAACGTTAACTTTATTACTAAGGACTATACACCAGATAAAAATATACTCATGGTTGATACGGGAGCAGTACCGGCATTAATCCTTGCTGAGGAACTAGTCCCCAAAACCTCTGTAAAAGGTCCAGTGGAAGGATACTTATATCTAAATAGATTTCCAGGTAAAATGGTAGGAGCAATTAAAAATGTAAAGAGTTTGGAAATTCTTGGAGAAATATACCCGGAGATTAAATCTATTGTTGTTAAAAAGGCATGGTTCAATGAATATTTAGGTACTGATCGAGTTGGTTCCATAGGAATGGGATTCTTGAAAAATCACAATTTCATTCTTGATTATATTAATATGAAGATTTACTTAAAGAAACACAATTAATGACATTGATCAGGAAGCCAGGAACGTGGCTGAGTGATTAACCAATTCAGGATAAAACTCTTCAAACTCTTTTTGAAACAATTCATAATACTCTTCTAATTCTTTAGTGGCCTCCTCCATCCGGGAATGAAACTTGGTACGTTTGCTCATGCCATATAGTACTGTAGAAATACCTTCAATCCTGGCATAACTGACTAGCCAATTATTTTTCATCATGTATGGTAAAATATAGAGTGCTTTTTCCGGTAAGATTTCCTCATAAGAAAGCACTAAATCGTAAGCTTCTTCAGCAAATTTATCCAAAGGTTTTGAATGATATTGTCCCCAATTGGAAGCCAGGAAATGATCATAAAATATATCAATAATTACTCCCGAATAATGCCTGTATTTATCCCTCAATCGACCTTTGCTTTTTGCAACAATCTGGTGCTTGTCGGTAAAATAGTCTATCGCCCTATGTAGGAAAATGCCTTTGGCTATTCCTGGTTCATAACTCTCTACCTGTTTACCTTTTACAAAATCACCAATAAAATTCCCCACCAATATATTCGGGTCATTGCCTGAAAGATGTAGATGAGCCAGAAAGTTCATGACGATAATTACGGATTTTTAATATAGCTTTCAAGTTTACTTTGTTATTTTTATTTCCAAGGTTCTATTTAACACCCAATTGAAAACAAACATCTATGAAAGTTTTGGTTTTTATCATTGTTACTTTATCTATTGCTAAAACAGATCACAAGTCAGATACACAGAAAAGTGATGAACGAATAATCATGGCAGTGCTGAAAAAGCAAACAGAATGTTGGAACAAAGGGGATATTGATTGCTTTATGCAGAGTTATTGGAAGTCTGATAAAATGATGTTCATTGGAAAAAGTGGGATCACCTATGGCTGGGATCAGACTTTGAACAACTACAAAGCAAGATACCCTGACAAGCAGGCAATGGGTGTATTAAAGTTTGAAATAAATGAGATTGAAAAAATTAATACTGAAGCTTATTTCATAGTGGGAAAGTTTCACTTGACCAGGGATGAGGAAATTGGAAACCTGGAAGGGTATTTCTCTTTACTTTTTAGAAAGATTAATTCCGAATGGGTTATTGTAGCCGACCACACCAGTGCATAAATGATAAAAGATTTAGTTGGAGAAGCTTTGTCATCATATTTCTTTTATAAGAAAGATTACCCTTTAATCATAAATAACAAATATGGAAGGACGGAAGAGATGGCAATGGAAGTCTTTTTTCGACAGATTAACGACCTGCCTGACATTGAGGAATATGCCTTGCAAATGAGCCATGGGACAGTTTTGGACATTGGTGCTGGTGCCGGATCCCATTCCCTGATGCTCCAAGAAAAAGGAATGAAGGTAACAGCTTTGGAGACATCCGCAAAAGCATGCGATGTAATGAAAGCCCGGGGAATAAAAAATATTGTTAACGATGACATCTTCAATTTTAGAAAAGGAAATTACGATACATTGATTTTATTAATGAACGGAATTGGACTGGCTGGAACACTTTCAGGATTTCGAAAATTATTAGGTGTTTTGAGGAAGCTATTAAAGCCAAATGGACTGATAATTTTTGACTCCTCAGATATTTCATACTTATATCAAGATATGCCGAAACCGAAAAATAAATATTTTGGCGAACTTGAATATCAATTTCAATATTTAGATCAAAAAGGAGAATGGTTCAATTGGCTCTACCTAGATTCTACAACCTTACAAAAAATCGCTTTACAAGAAGGATGGCGTAGCCAGATAGTTTATCAGGATGACCTGGATCATTATCTTGCCCGTTTAAACCTAGGCTGAAATTTTCTTCAACCCGAAGCATATGATGGATTGCCCATTAGATGTTTTCAGGGCAAAACCAGAAAATAGAGCGATAAATACATACTTTTGCAGCTTGAAAAGGTTGATTATTGACTCTGAAGTAATTCATGAAAAACATCAGGAATTTTTGCATTATTGCCCATATTGACCATGGTAAAAGTACTTTGTCTGACAGATTATTGG
>CBDVAV010000271.1:0-6791 GCA_965372055.1 uncultured bacterium
GGTGGCTGCTGCCAGGGAGACCGAGAGGGGAACCAGGGCTGATGACAAAAGATCTGAAGCTGCCATGGAGGATAGAAAAAAGGAAGGATATTTCTAATCAAATTATAAAAGAGAAATGGAAAGCAAGGGATATTTGGATATGGAACTGTGTCGGTTTACTACTGCTGGTAGTGTTGACGACGGTAAGAGTACATTAATTGGCAGATTATTGTACGACTCGAAATCAATATTTGAAGATCAGTACCTTGCAATTGAGGAGGCAAGTAAAAGAAGAGGCGATGAAAACGTAAATCTTGCCCTTTTAACTGATGGATTGAGGGCAGAGCGTGAACAAGGCATCACCATTGATGTTGCTTACCGCTACTTTGCCACTCCCAGAAGAAAGTTTATAATTGCAGATACCCCCGGACATATTCAATATACAAGGAATATGGTAACAGGTGCATCAACCGCTAACTTGGCAATTATCCTTGTGGATGCCAGAAATGGGGTTATTGAACAATCAAAAAGGCATACATTCATAGCTACCTTACTTGGAATTCCACATATTGCATTTTGTATTAATAAAATGGACCTGGTGGATTATGACGAGGAGGTTTTCAATAAAATAAAAGATGATCTGGAGGATTTTTCATCGAAATTAAATGTTAAGGACATTCATTTTATACCTATCAGTGCCTTAAAGGGGGACAATGTAGTTAACAAGTCCAAAAACATGCCTTGGTACGGTGGAGGCACTTTAATGTACTTATTGGAAAATATTCACATCGGTAGTGATCATAACCACATCGATTGCCGCTTTGCGGTTCAGTATGTTATCAGGCCTCATTCTGATAAACACCATGATTTCAGGGGGTATGCCGGAAGAATATCTGGAGGGGTATTCAAACCCGGGGACAAAGTAATCGTTTTACCGTCAGGATTTAGCTGCACCATTAAAAGCATTGAGCTTGGGGAAGAGCATGTTGAAGAAGCATTTGCCCCAATGTCAGTAACCATGACACTTGAGAATGACATCGACATCAGTAGGGGTGATATGATTGTCAGGGAAAACAATCAACCTATCATAACCCAGGATTTAGATATTATGGTATGCTGGATGAACGAAAAAAAATTGAAATTAAACGGGAAATACGCGATAAAGCACACTACCAGTGATGCCCGTTGTATTGTAAAAGAAATTGTCTATAAAATCAATGTAAATACCCTGCACCGCGTAGAGGGCGACGAAGACATTGGATTGAATGAAATTGCCCGCGTTAAATTGAGGACTACCAAGCCATTGTTCGTGGATCGTTACACCAGGAACCGAACCACGGGAAGTATGATTTTGATTGATGAAGGTACCAACGAAACATTGGGTGCTGGAATGATTTTGTAAGTTTTTAAAGCAATTCTCTATTTTTTCATAAACTTGTAGTTGATATTATCCATTTAAGTATGCTCGAAAAAGTCGAAAGGATCAAAAAAGAGATTGAAGAATCTAAGGCAACAAACCCACGAGAGCTTGAAACTTATCGAATGAGGTTTATCAGTAAAAAAAGTGTTGTTGCCGAACTATTTCAAAACCTTAAGGAAATCCCACCTGATCAAAAAAAGAAAATTGGTCAATTGTTCAATGATGTGAAAATACTGGCGCGGGAGAAATTCAAATTCTTGATCAATAACCTGGACAGTATTAGTGCTATAAATAATGACCAACTGGATTTGGATGTTACATTGCCGCCAATTACTGATAATCTTGGTGCTATTCACCCACTCTCGGCAACCAGGGCAAGGATCATTCAAATATTTGAACAAATTGGTTTTAATGTTTCAGATGGCCCCGAAATAGAAGATGATTGGCACAATTTCAGTGCCTTGAATTTTCCTGAAAATCATCCTGCAAGGGAGATGCAGGACACTTTCTTCATTGAGAAGGATCCAGATATATTGCTTCGTACCCATACTTCATCCGTCCAGGTCAGGGTAATGAAAAATTCAAAACCACCTATTCGAACTTTGTCCCTCGGCAGGGTTTTCAGAAATGAAGCCATCTCTGCCAGGGCACATTGTATTTTTCACCAATGTGAGGGGCTATTTGTAGATAAGAACGTAAGCTTCGTTGACCTGAAACAAACACTTTATTATTTTGCCAAGGAAATGTTCAGTAAGGATACAAAAGTGCGGTACAGGCCCTCGTACTTCCCATTCACTGAACCAAGTGCTGAAATTGATATTTCCTGCAACATTTGTAAAGGCAAAGGATGCAATATTTGTAAACACACCGGATGGGTTGAGATCGCCGGTTCGGGCATGGTTGACCCCAATGTTCTCGAAAACTGTGGGATAGATTCCGAAGAATACACAGGTTTTGCTTTCGGTATGGGTATTGAA
Organism: uncultured bacterium; assembly: GCA_965372055.1. Taxonomy (GTDB): domain Bacteria; phylum Bacteroidota; class Bacteroidia; order Cytophagales; family Cyclobacteriaceae; genus CBDVAV01. Next base: position 2,377 of record CBDVAV010000271.1, read on the forward strand.
AGGATTGCCCAATTAAAATTCCAGGTCAATGACCTCAGGCTATATACAGAAAATGATGTCAGGTTTCTAAAGCAATTCCGGACTTTATGATAACTAATGGTTCAAAAACGAAAGTCGCCGTGGTGGGTGCCGGGTCCATGGGCCGGGGGATAGCCCAGGTTTGTGCCATGGCTGGCTTTAAAACCCTCCTTTATGATCTTGATAGTGCTATTGTTCATCATGCTATAGAACAGATTGAAAGCAATCTTTCCAAAGGGGTGGAAAAATGCAAGATAAATATTGAGCAAAAACAATTTGCATTAGACCACATCAATAGTTCTACAGAAATTGAAGATGTTAAGGCCGACATTATAATTGAAGCTATTGTTGAAAAATTGGATGCCAAAGTTCAATTGTTCAGGGATCTTGAAGAAATCAATTCAGAAGAAACCATTCTCGCTACCAATACCTCTTCAATTCCAATAACCAGTATTGCCACTCATCTATCCAGGCCTGAAAATTTTATAGGCATGCATTTTTTTAACCCCGCCCATATTATGAAACTGGTTGAAGTGATCTCTGGAATATCAACTTCAAAGGATACCACCACGAAAGTGCGGGAATTGGTGGAAAAGCTAGGTAAGAAAGCAATAATGGCAAATGATTCACCTGGTTTTATTGTTAACCGGGTAGCCAGGCATTTTTATTTGGAAAGTTTACAAATCCTCGAGGAAAAAGTTGCCGACCACCAGACCATAGATCTGTTAATGGAAAATTCCGGGTTTAAAATGGGGCCGTTCCGATTGATGGACCTGATTGGAGTTGACATAAATTTATCGGTAACAGAATCAATTTATAATTCCTTTCATCAAGATGCCAAATTCCGGCCCAACCGAATACAGCAGCAGATGGTAAACGGTGGACTTCTGGGAAGAAAGACGGGCAAGGGGTTTTATGAATATGTATAATATTTGAAAATTCAATTGATCACAAAAGTTGATCGATAATATTATCCACAGTTATTTCTTCAGCTTCAGCTTTAAAGTTCCGTACAATTCTATGCCTCAATGTTGGTTTTACCACGGCCTGAATATCCTCAATATCCGGGGAATATTTTCCTTCAATCAACGCGTTGGCCTTGGCTCCCATCACAAGGTACTGAGATGCCCTTGGGCCTGCTCCCCATTCCAAGTATTGATTTGATACTTCAGCTGCTTTATCTGTAAAGGGACGTGTTTTTTGAACCAGGTTTACAGCGTACTCTATTACATTGTCGGCAATTGGTACCCTGCGAACCAAATGCTGATAAGCAACAATATCTTCTCCATGAAGTACTTTATTTACATCATATTTTGTATCTGTTGTAGTTCCCTTTACAATATCAATCTCATTTTGGTAGGATGGGTAATCGAGAAAAATGTTGAACATAAACCTGTCAAGTTGTGCTTCTGGCAATGGATATGTACCTTCTTGCTCAATGGGGTTTTGAGTTGCAAGCACGAAAAAGGGCATACTCAGTTCGTATTTGTTGCCGGCTATTGTTACCGAGTATTCCTGCATGGCTTCCAATAATGCGGCCTGGGTTTTAGGAGGGGTCCTGTTTATTTCATCGGCCAGAATAATATTTGCGAATATTGGTCCTTTTATAAATTTGAAATTCCGCTCTTTATCAAGTGTTTCTGCCCCCAAAATATCAGATGGCATCAAATCGGGCGTAAACTGTATCCTATTGAATTCAAGGTCCAATGCTGATGCAATTGTATTGATAAGCAAAGTTTTTGCTAATCCTGGCACACCAATCAGCAAGGAATGCCCCTGGCAAAATATGGAGGTCAATACTAATTTAACAACATCTTCCTGGCCTACAATTACCTTGGAGATTTCTTTAGTAAGGGTTTTATAAGCTTGACGTAGATCATCAGCGGCTTCAACTTCATTTGGGATTTCTTTCATTTATAAAAAGATATAAGGACTTGTACGCTCATTAATTAAGTATGTTGCAATTAGAGTATTCATCATCGATGTTAATAAAAACATCAAAACGGGCCTTGTTAAACCAATCGTTCAGGATTTTGGATTTCTTGGCATTTAAGGCTGCCTGTCTGATTTTTTGATAATCCTGATCTAGGTTGGCCTGGTGTGGTTTTACGAATTCTTTGAAATATAATATTCTTACCGAATTGCCTCCGGCTTCAGTCTTAAACACAGATGCTTTGCTGATATTTCCTACCTGCATGGTGTCAATGGTAAAAAAAGTGGTTGGATCCAGTTTTTCTACCGAGATCAACGGCGCTCCAGTTTCATCATCTATTAGAAATCCCCCATTGGCAGCAGTTATTTGATCATCAGAGAGGTCTTTTGCTGCTTTTTCAAAAGTTATGGAATCCAACAATATCAAATTTCGGATACTGTCCAGCTCATCCATCGTTTTTTGGATATCTTCCTTGGTTGGGATTATCGGAATCAAGATGTGACGGGAATTAAATTCATTGCCCCTTACTTCCAATAATTGAATGAGATGGATGCCAAATTGAGTTTCAACTGGATTGGAAATTTCGTTGACTTCAAGTGACAATGCTGTAGCCTCAAATTCAGCAACTAAGCTTCCCCTTCGCATCCATCCCAACTCACCCCCGGTACGGGCAGTGATCGGCTCAGAATTTTCCCTGGCAAGTGTATTGAAATCTTCACCATTTTCAAGCCTTTGCTTTATTTTCAATAACCTTGCTTTAACTTCATTTTTTATTTTATTCCCGGCCACGGGGGTTTTGGTTAATTGTCCCAATGAAACTTCTTTTGAAAAATAGGGCAGGCTGTCCCGTGGGATTTCGGAAAAGAATTTTTTAACTTTCGCTGGGGTAATGTTTATATCATTTGTAATTGTGCCTTGCATTCTTTGGATTATCATTTGCTCTTTCTCCCTCTCTTTGAGCTCCTCTTTGAATTGTTCGATGGATTTTCCATAATATTCTTCCAACTTCTCCTCTGATCCTATTTGGGATATGAAATATTGCATTTTATTGTTGAGACTGGCCTCCACCTCAGCATCAACTACAATAACAGAATCAATCTCAGCTTTTGCCAGTAACAGCTTGCTTACAATTATATTCTCAAGTACTTGGCATTTACTGTTGGGTCCGGAAAGCTGTCCTCTTGTCAATAGGTCTAGGTAAGCGAATTCGAGTTCAGATTTTAAAACAATGTGATTGTCGACTTTTGCTATTATTTCATCAATTATCACGCCCTTCTGTGAGCATGCTACTGAAGTAATTGCCATAATTGTAATTACGAGGCTTATCCTTCTAGTAATTGTTAAATATTTCAAAATCATTATTGTAAACAGCTTTATCAAAAACTTCATCTTCCAAATTGTTTGCCAATTCTACTTTCCTTTTATTTATTATTATATTTCTTATCTGGTCTTTCACAAATTCCAATGGTGAAATTTGATCACTTATTTTGTACTCATCTATACGTAAAAAATAATTAAACTGGTCATCAGAGGTTTCAATGTATCGGTTTTCTTTAAGAAACTGAACCTTGTTAAGTATTCCGTTCATTGGCGAATCTTCAACAACTTCATCAAAATTGATCCAGGTGGAATCTTCCAATGAATATGCTGTGGCAAATCTCAGGCAATAGGATTTGAGCTCCTCTTGTTCTTTAGGCTGAGATGAATTAATCAATAACGTAAGTTTTTCAAGTTGAGGGGCTTCACTGGGGAGCTTAATGTAAATTCCACGTATAATATTTTGCTTTAATTCGAAATTTTCTATGTTCCCTTCATAATACTCAGCTATTTCTTCTTCAGAAACCTCTTTATTTAAAGTGTTATTAATGTATTGCTTCTCATATTCATAAACCATCAAGGCATAACGATAGTTGAGTATTTTTCTTTGTAGCTCGGCCTCGTTAAACTCAATCTTGGAGGATGCCTCATTTATCAATAGCTGTTTCTTGGCCCAACTGTTGATATACCGTTCCACCAGATTTGTGCTATCTTCAATTGAAAACCCAGGCTGAACAATTCCCTCAAGGTCTTCAGGGTATAAATAAGTCTCATGAACCCTGGCCAGTGGCAATGATTGTGGTTCTTCATTATCCAGTGTTTCTTTCTTCATTTTCAAAAAATCGACCTTATGCTTTTTCGTGTATTCCCTCATCGAAACGGGAGTTCCGAAGTTCACGATGGCATAGCCAAAACGGAACCAGCGGCCTCGGAGCATGAGCCAGAGATTATGCAGAAAAAAGGATAGCGTTGTTTTGATTGCACCCGGGGTAGATTTTTTTTCAGCTTTCGGGTCAATGCCCATCAGTAATGTCCTGTCCTCAAGGACTCGGTCATAATTAACGCCAACAGGGATGAAAACAACGTCGCGTTCTTTGCTGGGGTCGAATGAACGCAGTATGTAATCCAGCAGGCCGATCCGGGGAGG
>CBDVAV010000272.1:0-6788 GCA_965372055.1 uncultured bacterium
AGTATTTATATTATGCATGGCAATATTTTTATTTTAACAATTCTCCCAAACAGGTTTTCTTCTTTCCATGAATGCATTAATCCCTTCATTGGCATCCTTGGTTTCCATCAACTGGTCGAGGTATAAATGTTCAAGGGAGGAAAGTTTATTGATGATTAAGTTATTGAAAGTCGTTCTGGCAGCTTTCACTGCGTACTTTAAGGATGAAGCGCTTTTTGGTAAAATGTATTTATTGACCCACTCATCAACAGCCGTTTCCATGGTACTTTTATCATCATATACCTCGTTGATCAAACCCATGTCCTTCCCTTCTTCCGCTGTAATGCTCCTGCCCGTGATCAATAGATCCTCAGCCTTGGAGTGTCCAATTTTAAGTGGTAGCATTATCGATGCAGGAGGAGCGAATACTCCAAGTGAGATTTCAGGTTGTCCCAATTTTGCTGATTTATCCGCGAAGAGAAAATTGCATACCAGTGCTAATTCCATTCCACCTCCAAGGCACTTTCCCGAAATTTTCGCCATTGCTGGAACTCCCAAATCAATCATTTTATAAAATATACTGTGAAAGGAGTTAAGCATGGTCCCGGCAAGTTCTTTTGTATGTTCTTCTACACTTGCCCCAAAAGAAAAATGCTTACCTGCACCTTCAATTGAGATCAGTTTCAAACCTTTTTCATATTTAAATTCATCCAATACTGTTATCAGTTGAACCATCAGATCACAATCCATTACATTTCCATTACCATTTTCAAGGATCAGTCTTGCCACCGATCTGTCATAGATGTATTCCAGTTTTACCTTGTCCATTATCCAATAAATTATTTCACCGACATTTTATTTCAAGCATCTACATGCGATTGCGGGGAAATTGCCTGCTGCATTTCTTCATCCCACTGATGTCCATCTGCCAACATTTGGCGTAGTTTGACAAAATCAACCTCCCTATTGTCTTTAGTACCTTCATTGAAAGCCTTGAAACCGGCTTTAGCTTCGGTCATCATGTTTAAGGCCAGCCACTCCCGGTTGCTTTCTTTGTTCTTGTCCCAATGTTCAAGTTTTTTCTTTCTAATGGAATTTATGGTTTTGCTCAAACAATTAGGGAAGGTGTATATCAACTTCGTGCATAAATTTTCTATAGCTGTATCAAGTAGTGACAAATCGACCTCACCAGATTTCATTAAATCCTTGGCAACCGTTAAATCTTCCCCTTTCTTCACTTTACCATAGATAATATCTCCGGTTCTTTCCTCGATCCATTTATCGGTAGTAACCAGAGGGTTAGGAATAAACTTTCCATCTATTTTAAGGGCAGGAACGATTTCAGTCAACAGGCCATACCTAACTGCTTCATGTGCTGACCACAAATCACATACAGTACACGAAAACATGGCCACTTCAACACCAGCAAATAAATGCAAGAAATCGGTAGAACCCCCATCAGGTGCACTTCCGTGTTTAGGGCCAGCCTGTCCAAAACGTGACAGGTCTTGGGCAATGGAAAAATCACAGGCCATTCCAATCTCCTGCCCACCGCCTACCCTCATTCCATTCACTCTATTGATCACGGGTTTATCACAGGCCAGGATGGTAGAAACCATATCATTAAAAAGACGCATGTATTGTTTGTATTCCTGGGGATTTCCGGCGTAATATTCTGCATACTCCTTGGTGTTTCCCCCGGTACAAAAAGCCTTGTCTCCTACTGCTGTAAAAACCGCTGCGTTAACACTTCTATCATTCGAGACTTCCTTAAAGGCCAATATTATTTCCTTTATAGTTTGAGTGGTATAGGAATTATATTGTTTTGGATTGTTAATGATTATCCATGCATTATAGATTCCATCAATGGTCTTACCCTTCTTATCTATGCAAGGCCTTTTATCAACCAGAATTTCCCGGTAATCTTCCTTCTCAGTTAAATTATGACTTACCAACATCTTTCTTAGATTTTAGATTTTTTTATATATTTTTCTTATCCAATTCAGACCTGACTTTTAGTTCTTATGAAAATCCGGTATTAATACTGATCTTTTCGTGTACTTATGCTCCAATGTATTCTTGAAAACCTCGTTGATCTTCGACATTGGAAAAACTTCAATGAACGGATCAATTTTCAGTTTTTCACTTGCAATCAGTTCAACTACCTCGGGATATAGTTCCGGTTTACAGCCCCAGGTCCCAATTACCTTGGCATCAAAAGCCATGAGATTACTTAATCGCAATTCAAGTTTATCCATGGTAAATCCTACAACGGACAAAGTTGAAGCAAAGGTAACCAGGCTAAATGCTGTCTCTTGCCCGGGTTTTGTCCCTGAAAATTCAAATATTTTCCAGCCGTAATTCTTTACTTCCAACCCTTTGGCAATGGCCCTTACTTTTTGTTTGACTTCCTTGATGTTCATGCCTTTAATATTCAAAATGGCATCAACATTATTCTCCTTGGCTTTTGTCAATTTTGAATCGTCAATATCAATGGCCAGTACTTTTGCTCCTTCAATTTTGGCAATTAAAGCTCCATAAATCCCAACACCTCCTACTCCGATAATGATGGCAAAATCATCTACTTCCAATTCGGATTTTTCAATCACTTGATATGGAGTTGAAATTGCATCTGCTATAATTGATAACTGCTCTAGTGAATATTTTTTTAACAGCTTATCGGGTACCGGGCACAAGTATTTGGATGGAACTTTAAGATGTGACGCAAATCCACCATCAAAATCATTACCAGGCATTTTCTGATTACGACATATATTGCTTCTTCCCTTTTTACACAATTCGCACTTGCCGCAAGGCAGCACAGCCGGAATGATTACTTTTTTATCAATTAAATTCACAGACCCTTTTACAATTGTCCCACTAACTTCATGTCCCAGGGTTAGCGGTAACTCGTGCCTGGTTTGAACCCCGAAATATTTAAAGCTCAGATCAGTATGACAAACACCACAACCAGCTACTTTTACCAATACTTCACCTGGTTCTAATTCCGGTAATGGCTTAACAGTCAAGCAAAAATCCTTTTTGGGTTCTATCATGTCCCATGAATACAATTTCTCTCTCATCTTACCTCATTCAATTGACTCTTTCATACAAAACCGCTGTACCTTGACCTCCTCCAATACATGCTGAGGCAATGCCATACTGGCCTTTCCTGCTATTTAATTCCCTGCTTAGGGTTAGGGATAACCGTGTGCCGGTAGCTGCGAGAGGATGCCCAAATGCAATGGCCCCTCCATTAACATTCAACTTTCCCCTATCTACTCCCAACTCCCGTTCACAAGAGATCAGTTGCGCACCAAAGGCTTCATTGATCTCTATCAAATCGATTTCGTCAAGGCTCAAACCTGTCATCTCCAGAATAATTTCGATAGCTGGAACAGGCCCGATTCCCATATATTTTGGATCAACACCACTGGAAGCTGAAGCAATGATTTTGGTGAGTGAGTTAAGCTGTTTGTTTTCCACTACTTTTTTTGACCCCACGATTACTGCTGCTGCTCCATCAACAATACCGCTGGAATTGCCGGCAGTTTGAACTCCTTCTTCGATAAAAGCTGATGGTAATTTTGCCAGGGCTTCCAAATTTGTTTTGCGGATATTTTCATCAGACACAAAGTCCTCTACCCTTTTTGGAAGCTTCACTTTTCTTGGTTTCAATCCCTCCGATTCAAATACGGTGGAATTTATCGGGGTAATTTCATCATTGAAAAATCCGTTTTCTGTTGCAGCAAGAGCTCTTTCTTGCGAAATATTAGCGAACTCATCAATCTCTTGTCTGCTAATGTTGTATTTATTGGCAAGATTTTCTGCAGTCACCCCCATGGGAATTCCCGCGGCGGTGTCATCGAGGGCTTCCCAAAGCATATCTTTAAAGACAGGCCTGCCAAAGTTATAGCCCATCCGGTTTCCAAAACTAACTGTTGGTGCCAATGACATGTTTTCTGTTCCACAGCATAATACCAATGATGCTTTATCCAACATGATCTGTTCCGTTGCCGAAATGATTGTTTCCAATCCAGAGGCACATAGTCTTTGTACCATATGGGCTGGAACTGCTTGTGGGATCCCACTGAATAGGGCAATATGGCGGGCCACAAAATAAGCATCACCAGAGGCTTGTCCTATGTTGGCTATAATGGCCTGTTCAATGTCTGTTGGCTCCACACCTGCTTTTTCAATTGCTGCCTTGGAGGCATATATTCCCAAATCCGTCGGCGATATTCCTGCCAATGTGCCGCAAAAGCCTCCAAATGGTGTTCTTGCGCCGTTTATCAAATAAGCATCATCGTATACTATCCCAATTCCTTTTTCTTTATTCTTATAAGTTTTCATACTGTATCAACTTCTTTTTCTTTGGATTTTCCCTTTTTATTCTGATACTGAATTCTAGCAATCAGTGCCGCCCCCAGGGAAACAATGTACTGGGGATTTTTTATGATCTTCACTTCTTGCTTGTATTTTTCCTCTATTAAATCCCTTAGATATGGATGATAAGTCACTACACCTCCTATCAAATAGATAGGAACCGATGAGTCCACCCGGAGCTTTGATATCCTGTTGGCAATTGAGAAATATATGCCCCTGGCAATGTCTTCCACTGGCCTACCTTCAAACAACCAACTGGTGATTTCAGTCTTGGCAAATACAGTACAGAAACTGTTCAGCTCTTTATCAAATTTAGACTTTGAGGCCAGGTCGCTCATATCTGAAATACTGATCTTTGCCCTCTCTGAAACTTCAACTATAAATGCCCCGGTTCCCGAGGCACACTTATCATTCAGATAGAAGTTATCTACCTGATCGTCCTTATTACATCTGATCACTTTGATGTCTTCTCCTCCTATATCTATGATATTCTTTGATCCAGTATAGTATTTTGAAGCACCGACTGATCCGCAATAAATTTCTGTTTTTACAATCTCGGCATCGGGGAAATTCTTCCTCCCGTAACCGGTGGCACAACTATAAGAAATAGGAAATTCGGAATTAAGTGCTTCCATCACATGTTTTACAGCGACTTTATCCCTATTTAATGTTTGAATTGCTGATTGATGTATGATATTTTCACTGTCATCAATTATTGTAAATTTTGTGTAGGCTGATCCGAGATCGATTCCCAGATAACAGTCTTCGGAAACGGGAAGTGATTTGATTTTACTCTTAAGGATATTCAAACCCTTTTGTCCATTACTAGTTAAATTATTATCAATCCCTTTTAACTGCGTCAACAAAGTTTTATTTGTGATTGCCCTGACCATATTGGTAAAGGCCAAGTTAAGTGGTGTTCTTATATAGTGCTTCCTACCGTATTCAACAATTTTCCCATTAAAGTAATCAATCTCGGTAACACGGTTATTTATCAGGTCTCCGGCCAAAGACGGAAAGTGATCACCGGCCTTTTTCAAATACCTCAAGCATTGTCTGATAAAATTGTCTTCAAATTTTATCTTCTCAGCCTCGGCGACTTCAACTGCTTCTTCTATTACCTGCTCAACGATTTCCATGGTGTCTGGAAAATCCATGGCTTCTTTAATGGTGAATTTTCCTATGCCACAAAGAGCGCTCAGTGAGGAGTTAAGAATGGTTTTTTCCCAAACTCTTTTCAAGATTTCAAAAGAATCAACGGCTTTAGTTTCCAGGTTTGCCTGGCTTAGATTGTTGGACAATTCCTCTACCTTCTTTTTTTGTGAATCATCTATGGAAGCTATATAATTTGGAGGATTGAAGAAGGTTACCTTGACAACATTTGGTGCGATTAGGTTCCCTGCATAATTGAGTACCATCCTCAAGGTATTGGATTCCCCAAAGATGCTGATCAGAGTCTGCTCAACATCAATTCCATTTTGAGCGCTCATTACACAGAGAGTTTTTCGCTTATCTTCTGATAATGATTCCAGGAAAGACATTGCTCCGTCTACTAGTGATGGCATATGATGTGTTTTGACACAGAAGACCAATAATTCCAGGTTATGTTTTTTGAACTCATCAAAGCCTGAACAGGTGTGATCAAAGAAGACTCTTTTAGTAATTACACCCTCTAATCGTATACCGTCCCTGCGTATCTTGTTGATTTTTACTTTGTCGAGGTCATTAATAATCACATTGTATCCAGCCTCCTGCAAATGGACTGCCAAAATCATCCCTACAGGGCCCAAGCCAATAATTCCAATATTGCCTGTTTTTTGTTTTAATGATATTGTTTTCCCCATCTTTCTACTTTTTAATCAGGTGTATACTTTTTGGCTCTCAATCTGTTCGATAAATGTTTCGATTTTAGTAACACTTTGGCCTTCAGAAAAGAAGCGTAAATCATTTAGATCACCTTCGATTACCAAGGTTGGTATACCCAGTTCATCCTTAAGCCGCTGTGGCATGCCAAACTTGGCATTCGAATTATTAAAGCAGGTTTTGGTATCATGAAATAATACTCCATCTATGTGATACAGGTCAATCCAGTTCTTTATAAAGGTCATTTTCGCTTTCTCACTCCTGTTGATGAATATCTCTGTATAAGCTTTAGCGTATGATTCAAAGAGGTTATTTTCATCAAAACTTTCAAAGATCCAACTGTTGCAGTAGGTGGAAGCTACTACTGAAGTATTATTTTGAATGAACAAGTCCGAAAGCATTCTTAACCTGCCCCAAATGGGCATGCCGTCCCAAAATATTCGACAATCTTCCTGCTGCAATATCCCGTAGCCATTTATAACGTTGCTTTCCAGTTCATTCAACAAATTTTGATAATAGTCCTTTGCTTGTTTTGTGCCTCGAAGTACCACAATTGGACC
>CBDVAV010000273.1:0-6777 GCA_965372055.1 uncultured bacterium
GAGCTTAATAAAGAGGGGCTGTCTCAAAAGGGCAGCCCTTTTTTTGTTTGGTTGAACAGAAAAAAACCTGGAAATTTCCATCACAGCTGCAATCGATATTGGTTAAATTAGTATTATCTTACTGAAGTTGATTTTAGCAACTAACATTGAATGCATATACCAAATATAAGCTTAGCATAATCTTCAAGCTTGGCTTAGCAGGAATTTTACTCTCCATTACTCAAAGGTTGATTGATGGATCACCATTATTGGTACCTGGTACAGTTGTTACAGGGCTATCCCTTGGGGTTCTAGTAGGCATTTTTGAATTATTCTTTTTTAAATCCAAATTAAGAAACTTAAATTTTCTTGTGCATTTATTACTGAAAGCGGTAATCCTTAGTTTAGTAATTTATACCCTGATAACTTTACTACTATTTGCGGACTATTTAGCTGGGGAATTTACTTCTTTTGATGCTTATTTGGAAAAGATATTTAGCCCTGAAATTTATCTGGCAACATTCGTAGCCTTTCTATCCATTTCCGTCCTTCTTTTCTTTTTAAGATTGGATAATATGCTTGGACCTGGTAATCTGGCTGCCTACATAAGAGGAACATTTCACAAACCAAGGGAGGAACAAAGGATCTTTATGTTTCTTGACCTTAAAGATTCCACCAAACTGGGTGAGCAAATGAGCAAGAATGATTATTTCTCTTTCCTAAACGATTATTTCTACTTTATGACTGAGCCTATTTTAGAAACTGGTGCACAAATCTATCAATATGTTGGTGATGAAGTGGTATTAACCTGGGACTTTAAGAAAGGAATTAAGAACAACAATTGTATTGAAATATTTTTTAAGATAAAGGATGTAATGGATCAGCAAAGTTCCTACTTTCACAAAAAATATGGAACCTTTCCTCAATTTAAAGCAGGCTTACATTATGGCTCTGCAATTCGGGCACAAATCGGGGATTTAAAAAAGGAAATTGTTTTCAATGGTGACGTGCTTAACACTACCGCCCGTATTCAATCGATTTGCAACGAATTAGGTCATGAATTGTTGATTTCTGCAGAATTATATAATCAACTTAAACTGGAAACAAAACAATCGACTGACCTTGGATTAATTAGCCTGAAAGGTAAGGAAAATGAAATGCAAATTTATTCTATTAAACCTCCTAAATAAACTGATCCTTCTTAAAGCATAGAAATTGTGAAAGATACTCAGGGATTTAGAAAGAGCAGATACAACAGTAATATCACTCTCAATATACCTCCTGGTTAGATAATGCTATTTACTAGCAACATCAATCATTATCGACCCATACATTCTTATAATTTATCCCTACTAAACAAACCCAGACTATGAAATTGAAATTTGGCTCCTATCTGCTGGTATTTTTACTCATCGTGCCAGCCTTATATTCTCAGTCTTCAAAGCAAAATCAACACAATGACAGCATCTCCACCTTAAAGCTTGATAAAAAGATTCAATCCTGGGGAAGGTTGGGAGGGATAGCCGTAGATAGACTGGGATTTATATACATGCCAAACTTTGGGGAGAGAGTGTATCCTTCTAATTGGTGTTATACTAATACTGAACCTCTAAAGTACCATTCCGTATTAACATAATAAATTGGTTGATAGCGACATCATGATTTTATTCTTGTATTTTTTAGCATTATCCCTTATTACTGAAATATTGTTTAACAAAACATACGGCTCAAATGGATCGGATCGCGGCGTAGAGATAATACAGGTCGGAGATGGAAGCTATGTGATCGTGGGAAGTTCCACAAGCCCTTCAGGGGATTTGGATGTCTATTTAATAAAACTTGATCATCAAGGTGATAAAATCTGGGAACGTACCTACGGGGGGAAAGGGGATGATAATGGCTGGTCAGTGAAAAAAACAAATGATAACGGGTTTATCATAACCGGATTCACAAAAAGCTTTGGAGCCATTAATAACGATATTTTTTTATTAAAAGTTGACAATAATGGCAATGAGGAATGGTTAAAAACTTATGGTGCAGCGGGTGATGATATTGGCTGGGCCATTGACATCACTTCAGATGGTAATTTCATCATTGCAGCACAAACCAATAGCTTCGGCGCCGGTGACCTCGATGCCTACCTGCTGTGCACAAATGCTTCAGGTGATTCACTATGGAGCAAGACATACGGCGGTTCTAAGGTGGATCGGGTTTTTTCCATTTCCCAAACTGAAAACGGCGAAATTGCCATGGCTGGTATCACTTATTCATTTGGGGCTGGGGATAGGGATGCTTATCTTATACTCACTGATCCAGCAGGTAATTTGCAATGGCAGAGAACTTATGGGGGCCAAGGATACGACAACGCCCACCATGTGATCACCAATAAACTTGGTAACCTGATACTGACTGGTTATGGAGATCATTTTAGCATCTATGGGCAACGTGATATTTTCCTAAAGGAAATTGATACCCGCGGAAATGAGATATGGTCAAACTCCTTTGGGGGGGCAGACCATGATCATGGGATCAACGTTTTTCAAACATCTAACAATGGATATTTGATAACCGGTTACACTTTTAGCTTTGGTGAGGGGGAACTGGATGCCTATACGGTTAAAACTGATGAAAAGGGGCAGCAAATTTGGCAAAAAACTTTCGGAGGTGCATATAATGATTCTGGCTATTCTGCTATTCAGGATCAAAATGGCAACTATGTCCTGACCGGAAGAACATTCGACATGACTAATACAACCAGTGATTTGATGGTGATTAAATTCAATGAAGATTGATGTCAAATTAGTTTTGAGGATCATGTCAAACATAAAAAGAGGTGTTATTAATAGCAAATTGCCACTGCCTAATAACCAATTAATTAATCAAGCTCGTCATTGCGGAATATTTATCCTTATTTTTCCAAAAGGATAAAAATATCCGCAATCTCTTTCAAATACTTGATAAAATCTTTTACCGCAAAACATCTAATTATCCCGCAAAACTTTTACCGGGTTAGTTAATGCAGCTTTCACAGTATGGTGGCTGATGGCGAAAAGTGCAATCAATAATAGCACTAATCCTGATATTGCAAACATCCACCAACCAATTTCAATTCTGAATGCAAAATTATCCAGCCATAGATTCGCAAAGTGACTTGTCATTGGCACTGAAATAATAATAGCGATCATAATCAGTATAAGAAATTGCTTGGAGAGGAGATAAAGGATTTTCTTCATTGATGCCCCCAGTACTTTTCTGATCCCAACCTCTTTCAACCTGGCATGTACTGAAAAGGCAACCAGGCCATATAGTCCAAGGCAAGCCAGGAGAACTGCCAGCATAGAAAATAGATAGATTAAACTGGATAGCTTTTGTTCCTTTTCATACATGGATTGAATGCCATCATCCAGAAAAGAAACCTCAAAGGGAACTGAACCCAATACCTCTTTCCAGTCACTTTCGAGGGAATTCAAAATTTCCAAAGTAGGTCCAGATGTGATTTTAACCAATATTAATTCCTGGATAGTGAATGGCATTACAACGCCCATTGGTGCAATAGGCGAATGCAAAGAAGTAAAATGAAAATCTTCCACAACCCCTACAACAGTTCTTTCTCTATTGTTGAAGATAATTACTTTCCCAATAGGATCAGTTAATTCCATTTCACTTACCGCAGTCTGATTTAAAACCAACGCCTGGGTAGTATCAGATGGAAAATCCTTGGAAAAAAATCTACCGGTTTCAAGCGTAATGCCAGTAACTTTCAAAAAATCATAACCTGTTTGGTAATATGAAAGTTGATGGACATCATCTTCCTCTGCTCCCAAGAGGCGAGCCGGGCCACTGGATGCTTGTATATTGAAACCATGACTGGCTATAGCTACATTAATTACTCTGGAATTTTGAGAAAACTTATTTTTTAAAACCTCAAAATGGGCTACCATATCGCTACGGGAGATGCGTACTTTTAAGATGTTTTCCTTATCAAAGCCTAAATTTTTATTGCTGATGAAATCCATTTGGTTGACGATGATTAAACTGGCAGTAATCAGGCTCAATGAAATGGTAAATTGGAATACTATAAGCCCCTTTCTGAACCAAGCCTTTGATTTGCTTGATTTGAGATTACCGCTTAAGGCAAGAATAGGACTGAAAGCTGATAAAACCAGGGAGGGATAGGATCCTGCCAATAACCCAATAATTATTGTGGCAATTATAAATAGGGGGGCAAGTGCCAGGTATTCAGAAGCCGAAACGGGTAGTTCAACCCCCAATTGTTCCTTAAAATAAGCTGCACTAATGAATACTATGAGGAGTGCAATTGCTAAACTGATAAAGCCTATCAAAACAGATTCAGCTAAAAACTGGTTGATGATCTTTCCCCTTATTGCCCCCATAACTTTTCGAATCCCTATTTCTTTTGCCCGGGTTAAGGACATTGCAGTGGACAAGTTCATGAAATTAAACCCGGCAACCAGCAAAATCAGGACTGCAATAACAGCTAGCCTGTAAATTGTTGATTTGTTTCCTGATTTTACCGATCTACCCATATTGGTATACATAGCAGATTCCAGGTATACATCCGACAATGCTTGCACGGGCACACTAACATCAATGTTGGCCCGGTTGAAATTCTGCATGTATAATTCCTTGAACCGTTCAGATAACCCATTATGGTCAACTCCTTCTGCTAATTGTATATAGGTCCAAAATCCAGCCCATGCCCAGCTATTAAGATTTGAAAGATTCCCCTGGGGTATCCTGTAAGTTGAAAAGGAGATCAACATATCAAAGGTAATGTGCGAATTGGCGGGGATTGGGTCTAGAACTCCGGTCACTTTTAAAGTTATGTTATTGTCAAATGTGATCAATCTGTTCATGGGATCCTCTTCCCCGAAAAACCTTGAAGCTATCTCTTGGGTTAGCACAATGTTTCCCGGTTGATCCAGGGCTGTATTCGCATCTCCAAAATTTAATGTAAAATCAAACATTTCCAGGAATAGGGAATCAGCAAAGAAGGCATTACCAAGAGAAAATGTGCGCTCTCCAACTGAATAAAGATGATCATCTGTATGTCGTAGGCGGGTTACTTTTTCTATGCCTGGAAAATTATCCCGAATCGCCTGTGCCAGAGCTGGGGGAGTCCTGGCCCAATAGATCTTACCGGAGGCCCTTTCAAAAATATTGGTAATCCGATAAATCCGATTGTGGTTTTCATGGAATTGGTCAAACGTAAGCTCCTGCTTTACATATAGAAAAATCACGATGCAACAGGCCATTCCTATGGCCAACCCAGAAATATTAATGAATGATTGCACCTTGTTGCGGCCAAGGTGCCGTATGGCAATAATGAAATAATTTTTGATCATAACGGTACTGTTTGTGTTTCTTTCAAACTTTGAAAAGGGTTTTAGCAATGAAATTCTAAAGAGCAGGATAACTTCAGTAAAATAAATTAGGCTGGCGATCCATTTCGGATATTTCGAGATCAGGTTACAATAAATTTCTTCCAGGTCACCCCGTATGTCTTTATAATAATCCGGATGACAGAATTTCTTAAATATCCAGTCTGCCAGGCGCTTCATTCCACCATTTTTTTGTCAAATGCTATTTCAGGTATGGCATTCCATAATACAGATCTTGTTTCCTGGGAATACTCAAGAACCTTTTTGCCAAGGGCTGTTATGGTGAAATACCTTTTAGGGCGACCCCCTCTCTGCTCGGTTGAAGGCCCTTCCCTAGAGGTCAAATAATCTTTTTTCTCCATTCTCCTCAGTGCAGATTGCAAGGCTCCTACACTTACTTTGCGATTCAAACGGCTACCAATTTCATTTTTAATGGAAACTCCATAAGCCTCGTCATATAAGACACCTACCGTTAGAAGTACTACTTCTTCAAATTCACCAAGTTGGTATTTCTTCATCTCTAAATTCCTAAATGTAGTTTTGGTAAGATAATACGGAATTTTGTGAGGAAAGTTTTGATTTTAGAAAGGACAGCATATTGATCACAATCAGGGTCGGGGCAAACTCAATTCAAGATAATTAATCAGGAGCTTCCAGTAAAAAGCCTTTTCCATGCACGTTGGTAATTTTTACCGCGGGGTCGTCTTTGAGCTTTCTCCGAAGCTTGAAGATGAACACGTCCATGCTTTTCCGGTTAAAGAAATCGTTTACTCCCCAAACAGATTTGAGCGTTTTTGTGCGGTCTACCAATTGATTCTTATGATCACAAAATATTTGTAGTACTTTCGCTTCCTTTCCCGTTAGCCGTTGAATTGAATCATTTAATAACAGTGTCTGATTGGTGTAATTGAAAAGGTATTTACCAATGGTGTAGTTAATGTTAGTTGAATTACCTTCTTTACCAGTAGCGCTTCGCTTGATGATAGCCCGTGCCCTGGCGATGAACAGCTCTTCGTCAATAGGCTTTACCACATAATCATCACATCCCAATCTAAAACCCTTTAACTTATCTACCTTCAGGGCTTTTGCAGTGAGAAATAAAAAGGGCACTTCCGAATCAATTTCACCTATCTCCTTGGCAAGCGTAAAACCATCTTTTAGGGGCATCATTATATCAAGAATGCATAGATCGAAGGTTCCCCGATTAAATTCCCTGAGACCTTCATTACCATCTTTGGCCCAGGTTACTTCAAAATCATTAATTTCAAGGTATTCTTTGAGGATGTACCCAAAGCTCTCATCATCTTCGGTGAGTAGAATCTTACTCATGGTTTTTGTGTTAATTACTAAATTCGTTCACTATTTTCACTACTCTTTTTCCTTTCTACTACGTTAA
>CBDVAV010000274.1:0-6766 GCA_965372055.1 uncultured bacterium
ACTAGGGTTCGTTTTTTTGTTTCTTTTAGGACGCCTCAGGTATGGAACTATAAATGGCCTGGTTGCAGCCCTAATCTTAGCCGCCAATTATGCGTATTTTCAATCTTCATTTATAGTCTGGGTTAATGTACCATTAAGTACATGGATCATTGCTACACTGTATTTTGCTGTAAAATATAATCATTCAAAGTCATTTACTGATTTAATATACAGCCTTGTTTGTGTAGGACTTGCAATGTCAACCAAGATGACTGGGGCGGCTGTTGTAATTGTTCCCCTGATTGCGGGATTACTTAATTATGACCTCCTGAAAAAGAATAATCCAACAAAAACTATTTTGAAGGCCTTTTATCTAGGGCTGATTCCTTTAGGTGTGTTTATTTTGTTGAACCCTTCAGTATACCTAAATCAAAAACACTTTCTTTTATGGATGAATTGGCTTTCCGAAATATATAAAACGGGAGGTGGCCATTTTAGCAAAGAACCTGGTTGGGATCATTTGTCTTATCAATTAGGCGAATTGGCTCTGAATATGGGCACTGTCTTTATTTTATTTTCATTATTTGGATTGCTTGTTGGGTTTGTCAAACTAATAAAACACAAAAGGAGTGTACCCAGAAATTATACTTCGGATATATTGATCATAACTATCTTCCCAATTTTTTACATTTTATATATAACAACCCAATATTCCATCGCGTACCACAGGAATTTCCTACTACTATATCCAATCCTGTGTTTATTGGCTGCGGGAGGTATCAATTACATTATCGAAATCATAACTGATTTAATTAAATGGTTTAAACCATTTAAAAGATGGTTTTCATTAATCAGTATTCTACTGGTATTCATTATTAGTTGGTCGAAATATTCTAAAATTTACTCGACTGGATTTAAAATCAATAAATCAATCAATACAAGGACACAAGCAGTAAATTACATTGAAGGCCTATCAAAAAACAAACAAATAAATTTGGGCGTGGAGAGAGGTTTGAGATTAAGCCTTCACGACCTTAGGAAATCTAATCTTTCATATGGATATTTTAATATTGAGGATCTTGATGAAGCTACTAAAGGTTTTACACATCTATTGACACCTGCTTACCAATATAAGTTCATAGATTCCCTGGCATTTTCTTCAAAAATAATTTCAAAATTAGATACTTTGATCAAAGGCTTAATGATCAAATCAATACCTGGCAGTATGATTAATTATTATCATGACCTTACTCCCTGGACCCCAATCCGTAATCCTAGGGTTAATATTTTAAAAGGTAGCACTTATCCTCCTCCACGAATGGAACAATATAAAATCCCCATTATTAATAAATTATCTTTATTCATTGTTGATCACATTCCGGTTCTTGTTTATAGGGGAAAATTAGAGCCAGGAGAATATATGCTTAAATTCAAAATTAGCGGAATAGAAGCATTAGGTGAATATCCAGAAATGGTGGTATTGCAAAATAATACTGAAATAGCCACGTTAAAAACCGAAACAGTAAATTTTGTCGACACACAAATTGAAATAGGAATTTTTCAATCTGCAACAATAAAAATATATTTCAGAATGACTAATGATTATTATAATGAATCCACTGGTGAAGACAGAAACATCATTATTAAGAATTTAGAACTTCGTAAGCTTTATGAAAAATAAGACTTGATTTTAAAAATTTCTAAATGTGGGTTCAAATATCAAATATGTTCAAGTTAATCATTCAGAAAGCTTCAGATAGGAAAAAATACAGCCCCGTTTGTTGATCCCCAGGGCCAGCAGAATCCTTGGAAAGTCCCACGGCATAATCTATCCTGATATTTAACCTTGATTCACTATTGAAAAGCACCCTGAGACCGCCTCCAACAGCATAGTTAAACCGATCAAAACCAAAAGTGCCATCTTGCCCATAAACCTGGGCGCCACTGGCAAAAAACACCATCCCTAATCTTTTCCAAAAATGCTTCAGGGGTGCATCCATATCATCATTCCAGAATGGCAATCTATACTCTGTTTCAAATGCAGCCAAATGGTCATCCTGATAAGTACCTGTAAAATAGCCCCTGATAAAGGAATTGCCACCCACCCGTGACAAACCTCTAATGGGGATTACTGGATCATTGCTGTACTTGAGATTCAAAAAACCTCTTAACGCCAGTGTTTGGTTCTTAACCAGATTGTAATATTTTCGGATATCAAGCCTAAAGCTGATGTAACTGTACTTGCTACCGAGATATTTCCCATAATTCATATTTGAAAATTCTATGAAACTACCATTTCTGGGATTTAAAATATTGTCCCTGGAATCCCAAAGTAAGTTAATTCCAAATCCTGCCCTATAGCCGAGAGTATTGGCATTCATAAGGTTTACTTCTGAGGCTTGGTTAATTATCTGAAAACTGTCGGGAAGGGTTTTAAAGTTATATTGATGTTCTATATCTGCCTGTAAACCTAAATATAAGTTATGCTTTATTTTCTTTTGCACCACTGGTTTGAATGTGAACCTGTTGATTGAATATCTTAAAAAATTGACCAGTTCTGTATCAGTGACTTGTCCATTTTCCAACTCATATTCTGTAAGCAACACACCGGCATCATTTCCAATCCCATAATTTCTGTCGGGGAATTTATTGTACGAGGCAGTGCCCCTGAACCTGTAGCCATTGCCATCGGTAAATATTTCCCAATTGCTTTCAACAATAGTTTGATTAGCAGTTGTATAAACTGCAATAAAATTGATAAATGACCTTGAGGTGGATAAGTCTTCTTTGGTAAAATCCAGGTATCTGTATCCAATTACCCCTAGTGTGAGTTTGGTCTCTGGGGAAAAGCTTATTGCTGGCAAAATATCATACTTCCGAAATGATACACTATCCTCAACATCCTGTGATTTTGCATGGATTAAGCCCAGGCAAAAAAAAGTTATAAGAATTAAAAGTTTGTCATTCATGGTAATGAAAAGACATTGAAACTACGAAAACTTTTAAAAAGCCTTGGTTTTCAATGGATAATTTTTAAAAAAGCAAAGATCAAGGGTGAATTAATTTATAATTATTAAAGCCTCCTATTCTTCTTCCCCCAAGAAACCTATTCTCGATAAAGCTAACTATTCTGTATTTCAACCTCTCATGTTTATAAATTGGCCTGTCAGGGTTTCTACTTCCGGAATATTGCAATTGGTCTTTCCAATCAAAACGGGCAATCCAATCATTCATTACTGCGGGATGTGGGTATTTATAGGTTGTTAATTTATCCAATGGCCCATAATCAAATATATCTGGAATATTTTTTCGATTCCTTTCAAATATGCCTTTTTGTGCCAGTAATGGGTTGCCCACTTTTGCCTTCCGTGTCATTACTTTCGGAGGCCGTACCCAACCATAGTGATGTATATAAGCATCAATTTCAACTACCCTAAGTTTGCTGGTGCCCTCTTTTCTCAGATATTCTTGATAACCATTATTGAATGTATCATACAGCCTGAATGATTGTGCATCCCGCCATGAATGTATTTCAGGTAGGTTACGGATGATCCTGATCTCCTTGGGATACCAAGAATGTGCATTAAAATAGTGGTTGTAATCACCCCAAAAGTGCCGGTATTTAAATAAAAAACCCTCTACTTGTTCCTTACTATAATATTTTTCACAAGCGTTTAAAACCGTATCAAGATGTTTTTCGTGCATTACCTCATCACACTGGATGTAAAATAACCAATCCCCGCTACATTTGGACTTAGCAAAGTCCGTTTGTTGAGCGTACAGGGTGTTGTCAGGATATTCATTGCTGTCCCAAACTGTATTTATGATTTTGATTTTTTCAGATCCAATGCTATTAATTAACGCCAAGGTATCATCATCTTGATCACAGTCACCCAAAGCAACAATAAATTCATCTACTATGGGTAAGATTGAAGTAATAGATTCTTTAATTGGAAAATAGAACTTCGAAGCATTTTTTGCAAAAGTGAATCCACTTATTTTCATAGAATTATATCAATAGTGTTGCAAAAATATTATTATTATTTAATTCACAATAGTAATTTGGCATTACCTTGCATACTTAACCTTTAGTACAAATTGTGCAACTAGTAATCACACTATTGATAATTGTGTCAATAGTCTATGTTATTTTAAAATTTGTCAAGTATAAAACGCTGCAACCACTATTCCCCGCAAAATTCAACTTTGGCAAAAGAAGAGATACTTTCAGAAGGTCAATGGGGCTTATGGAAGAACGAAAAGCATCTGTTTTAGTTGAAACCGGGGCAGCACGTTACGGTATGCTACACACTAAAAGCGATGGTGCATCAACAATTGTGTTTGGTCTTTGGGCTAAACATCATAATGCACAATTATATTCAGTGGATATTGATAAGGAAGCTATAGCTAAAGGACAGCAAGCAGTTGACCAAATGAGTATATCAGAAAATGTAAAGCTAAATATATCTGATTCCATAAGCTATTTGGATACTTTTCAAGAAAATATCGATTTCCTTTATCTTGACAGTTATGATTACAACAACAAAGATATATCAATTCAAAAAGCCAGTCAGGAGCATCATTTAAAAGAAATAAAAGCGGCAGAAAATAAACTTCATGATCAATCAATTGTATTGATTGATGATTGCCGGCTTCCAGGAGGAGGTAAAGGGAAATTGGCAATAGAATACCTCACTCATTCAGGATGGAAAATTGATATGAACAAATATCAGGTGCTGTTAATTAAAGATGTATAATATAATCCATCAATCGCCCCACAAAATCATTATTACCAAAACGACTAATTATTCATATTTTAAAGCTTCCACTGGATTACTGATCGCCGTTCTAAATGATTGAAAGAAAACTGTTCCAATCGCAATTATCAGTGAAAGTACAGATGATACTATAAAAATCCAGGTTTGTAATGTTGTATGATAAGCAAATTCCTTCAGCCAGAGATCCATATAATAATATGCCGTTGGCCATGCAACAAGGTTTGCAATCAAAACCCACTTTCCAAATTCCTTGGTCATTATATAGACCACCCTGCCTACGCTTGCCCCCATCACTTTTCTTATTCCCATTTCTTTCTTCCGTTGCTCTGCCATAAATGCTGATAAACCATATAATCCCAAAGCAGAAATAAAAATTGCAAGGATAGCAAAGTACTTAAAAATATTTCCCAACCGTTGTTCAGACTGATATTGTCGGTCTATTGTTTCATCTACAAATCTCACGTGAAGGGGAACATTTGGGAAAATTTGTTTATGGACCTTTTCAATTTCATTAATTGTCTCTTTGGCCCTTTGCCCCTCAATTTTTACAAATAGTAAGTTGTTATATGGGTAGTTCCAAATAAATAACGGGCCTATCTTATTTCTTATGGGATTATAGGTGAAATCTTTTACCAATCCTATGATGTTGTATTGATTGGAGCCGCGCCTGATTTCTTTTCCCACTGGATCATCCATTCCCATAATTTTAGCAGCAGTTTCATTTATCATAAGGTTGTTGATAGTGTCGGATGATATGTCTTCTGAAAAATACCTTCCGGAAATCAACTCCATTCCAAAGGTTTTGATGTAGTCTACATCACCTACAGTACTGGATATTAATACATTATCATCAGGATCCATCCCATCCCACTGCCATCCCCCGCCATTGGAATAAACTTGTATTGGTACATGTCGGGCGTAGGTGGCACCTTTAATACTTGTTTTGGCCAATAATTCCTTTTTCAATAAATCCCTTTTGCTACCACCTCCAGCAAAATAAATAATATTCTCCTGCTCAAATCCAAGATTAGCATACTTAATGTACTCCAATTGTCTGTAAACCACAATTGTACTAATAATAAGAATTACCGATAAGGTAAATTGAAGCACAACCAGAACCCTCCTGAAAATTGATCCGGTTGATTTCTTTATATTGTTTTTTAATACTTCTGACGGAGAAAACATAGATAAATACAAAGCAGGGTAACTACCGGCAATTACTCCGGTTATTATACCAATACCCAACAAACTCAAGAGAAACATTGGGCTACTATATTCCAACTCTAACTCTTTAGCAATTAAAGTGTTATATATAGGTAACAGCAATTCCACCAGAATAATAGAGATATTTAAAGAAATCAGAGCAATCAAAATTGATTCCCCGTAAAATTGCTTTATGATTTGGAAACGGTCTGCACCAATGGATTTCCTCACCCCTATTTCTTTGGCCCGCTTCATTGATCGTGCAGTGGACAGGTTCATAAAATTGATACAAGCGATGATCAGGATAAACACAGCTATGGTGCTGTTAATGTAGACATATTTTATCCTGCCTCCTTCATAGCGTAAAAAATGTAGATGAACATCTTTCATAGGATGAAGAAAGAGTTCATGTGTTGATCCTTGCGGTTCCTGCATGCGGTCAATTATTTTTTCCTCAACGGCAGATTGGTCATTATTCCTGTCCAACATTACAAACATGGGCACACTATTGTTGTTCCAATTATTAATGTTTCTGCCAAGCTTTTCTCCAAATTCAAAAGGCATTAGGAAGCTAAACCGATAGGTAGAACTATTGGGGATATCCTCAAAAACCCCTTTTACAGTCACTTCAAATTCATTGTTAAGTAACATGGTTTGGCCAACTGCATTTATTTCGGGAAAATATTTTGCTGCCATTTCCTTTGATAGGATAATTGAATTGACGTCTACCATGGCAGTTTTTTCATCGCCCTCCGCCAAAGGAAATGTAAACATCTTAAGTAGATCAGGGTCTGCAAACCATACCC
>CBDVAV010000275.1:0-6755 GCA_965372055.1 uncultured bacterium
CATTAAACTTAACACAGTGGTAAGTAATCCAGTAGCAAACACTTTCCAGAGGAGATCAATAAAGTTGATATTTTCTATCCTTTTCATGCGTTGTCTGTAATAAATGAATACAAACAACATAAATAGGGTTAAAGCTGCATTACGAAGTTGAGGGGGGATTCCGGTATCCAAATTATTTGTGGTGCCAAATAGTAGGACCAGGTCAGATATCACGAATGCTATCCAGCTAAGTACAGACAAGGCTATACTAACTCTCATAATATTCTTACCGGAGATCATCTAAGGTCAAATGTGCTAATTTTTCAAAGCTTGAAGATACAAAATATTCTAAGGAAGGGGTCAGGAAGAATACATCATGAAGTTATAGACTAGCGGCTATAGTTGGGTGCTTCCCTTGTGATTTGAATATCATGAGGATGACTTTCCCTGACACCGGCACCTGTTATTCTGGTAAACCTGGCTTTCTTTAAGTCAGCAATTGTTTTTGCCCCACAGTATCCCATACCTGCTTTTAGCCCTCCTGCCAACTGGTACAACACTTCCGAAACCAATCCCTTATAGGGTACCCGGCCAACTATACCTTCTGGCACAAGTTTTTTAATATCTTCCTCGGTATCTTGAAAATACCTGTCTTTAGATCCATCTTCCATAGCCTCGATAGAGCCCATTCCTCGGTACGATTTAAACTTCCTTCCTTCATAAATAATCACTTCACCAGGTGCTTCTTCGGTGCCGGCCAAAAGCGATCCGATCATAATGCTACTTGCTCCTCCTGCAATGGCTTTTACCAAGTCGCCTGAATATCGGACACCTCCATCCGCTATTAAAGGAATGTTGGTGTCTTTTAATGCCCTGGATACTTCCATTACTGCACTAAGCTGTGGCACACCCACTCCGGCAATTACCCTGGTGGTGCAAATACTTCCGGGGCCAACGCCTACTTTTACGGCATCAACGCCAATTTTAGCCAGGTCTTTTGCAGCTTCGTAAGTTGCAATATTGCCAATAATTACATCCAGATCCGGAAATTTACCTTTTACAAGTTTGCATGCTTTCATTACTCCTTTTGAATGACCATGTGCAGTATCCAGGCTTACTACATCCACACCTGCTTTTACCAGCAACTCAATTCTGCTTAGAATGTCTTCAGTAACGCCAATTGCTGCACCAACCCGAAGACGGCCAAACCCATCCTTACAGGCATTTGGGCGGTCTTTTTTCTTAATGATATCCCTATAGGTAATTAACCCTGTCAACTTGCCATCCTTATTTACTATTGGCAATTTTTCAATTTTATGTTTTTGTAGAATTTCCTCCGCTTCTAACAAGTCGCATCCTTCCTCGGCTGTGATAAGATTCTCTGTAGTCATTATTCCTGATATCGGAACGCCGTTGTTTTCCTTGAATCTCAAATCTCTATTGGTGATTATTCCAATCAATTTATCATCATTGTCAATTATCGGAATACCTCCGATTTTAAATTCACGCATGATATTGTTCGCATCTTCAACAGTAGCGTCAACATGCAGGGTGATAGGATCAAGGATCATCCCACTTTGAGACCTTTTTACCTTACGAACTTGCTCGGCCTGGGCATCGATGGACATGTTTTTATGAATGAATCCCATGCCACCTTCAAGGGCAATGGAAATGGCTAACTCATATTCGGTCACCGTGTCCATTGCAGCGGATATCAAAGGAATATTGATACTGATATTCTTTGTGAGTTTAGATCTGGTGTCAACCTCCCTTGGCAACACACCAGAATAACCTGGCAGCACTAGAACGTCATCGTAGGTGAGGGACTCTGGGAAAGAAATTGGATTTGACATAGCAAATAATTTTGCAACTATTATTTGCCAAACAAAACTAGCCCTCTTTGATGACAATAAAAATGAATCATGTAATTATATTTGTCACTCAATTTTACTCTTAAGTAATCAATGGATCGATTAGCATTTACAACAATCATCATCTTTAGCTCTTTACTACTTACTGTTCCATTACCGGGATTTGCCCAAAAAATAAAACAAACTGGAACAGCATCTTACTATGCAGACAAATTTGAAGGAAGGACTACCGCAAACGGTGAAAAGTACCATCATGCCAGGCTTACCGCAGCACATAGAACATTGCCTTTCGGAACAATGGTAAAAGTGACCAATGTCTCAAATGGTAAAAGCGTAACCGTAAAAATAAATGATCGTGGGCCATTTGTTGAAAATAGAATTATAGATCTATCGAAATCTGCAGCAAAAAAATTGGACTTCGTGCACGATGGCCTGGCACAGGTCGAGATTGAAGTTATTGATCCAGGTGATGGAAAATATTCTAATGTCCTTGCTAATATCGATAAAGCTTATGAAACTATTGACGATAAAGAATATTATAGCCTCGAAGCTACAAGGGCCAATCCTAATGGATATGGTGTTCAGATAGGGACTTTTACCGAGATGGCTAATTTGGTAAGACTTTCAGAGAATTTGAAATCTTCGTACAGACAAAGAATAATTGTTCAGGTCAGTATTGTAAACAATAAAAAGGCGTATAGGGTAATTGTTGGCAAGTTAAAATCACGAAAAAAGGCTGAAAATCTTAAATTTAAACTTCAGAAAATATATCCGGGTAGTTTTGTTGTTGATTTCAATAAATCTTGAAGTTAAGCTAAATCTTAACTTAACACATCAAACAGGCAAAATCACAAAATTATCTTAGATTAAATAAATTTGTTTTCAATTATAATTTTTTACAAACAAATTAGTTAATATTGTGTGTTGTGAATTATGGTAAATTCATTGATTGTTATTGATTATTTGCTTTAATTTAAGAAACGGAATAATAACTTATTTTAAAATCAACCTATAACTATAATGATTTATAACGAAAACTACCAGAAATTCCTAGGTATTTGGGATTATTGGCTTACAATTTTAGCTTATATAGCACTGGGTATTTTTGTGGTGCTTTCAATTTATTACTATGTAAACCTGCTGATAAAATCTGATGCAAAGGAAAAGTACGACTATATCAATGAAAATGAAATTAAGCTTTTCTGGAGATCAATGTTAATTTTAACTATTGCTGGCGGGTTGATTTTGAATACCAGTGTAAATACTTTGTTTGCAGCCAATGAAGAAATCATTTGGTTCTTTGTAAGGTTGTTTGTAACCGCAAGTTTTGCCACTATTTTTGCATTGATATTTAATAGCCTAATTAAGGTTTACTATCCATTCCAGGTTGAAAAGAAACTCAACAAACTTCGACATAAACCCAGGGTCAACCCTAGCAACGGAAATAAAATGGTACTGCAAAGTGAGGAAGAGGAAGATAAGTACCTTGACGAAAAGATGATAGAAGAAGAAGCAAAACATGCAGTTGACTATGATGTTTGGCTTGATGAGGAAACTGGATTTACCAAGATTGAAAAGTATGATGGTTCCTTGTTGGCTATAGAATGCCCATCATGTGGATACAGAACTTTAAGGGTTGTAAATGAAGAGGTAATCACCTCACCTACATATGAGCAGGAAGGGGAACTATTGAATTATTATGCATGTTCCTATTGCCAACATAAAGAAAGAAGAACAATAACCACTAAGCGTTTGGTTGAAAACCCAAGTGTTACTACAGCTTAGAGGTTAACACTCAACAAGGCAAATATTATTCAACGCCCTTATCGGGCGTTTTTTTTAGGCCTGAATCATCAAGCTGGTTCAAGTATAGCGACTATTTCATCTACAACTCTTTCTGCTGTTTCTACGGCACCATGGATCGTGCCAAAATTGCCATTGACATTGGTGGCTTCTCCTGCAAAAAATAGTTTATTATTGACTGATTGGGCAATAATTGACCTATTGCTATTCAAAGATCCCACATTTGGGAATGAATAAGCACCTCTGATATATGGCTCCTTGGTCCAGTTTTTAACAATTCCTTCGATAAAATTTACTGATGCCACTGCACCACCATAAATCCCATCTAGTTCTCCTATAAGCTGGCTGATAATTGCATCATCATCCATTTCTCCTAAAGTCAGAGCCTTTTCGCCATTGATTAAAGCAGTAAGCACCCTGTTTCTGTCTCCCCTGTTCAATCCACTGGAAATATACTCTGGTGTACTTCCAGGGGCAAATACTGAAGAGGTGGTATCTCCCCAAAAGTTTTTTGAGAACCTCAGAAACACTTTCATCCCGGGATCCATGCCAATGGTAGATAATGCAGCTTGTTTTTCCACAGAAATGGAAGGGTTAAAAGTAATATCGCCATCTTTTAAAATGCTAACCGGAACCGTAACAACAGCCATGTCACCCGTAAAAACATTTCCACCTGTATCTATAATTTCGACTATTTCCCCACTATAATTAATTGAGCTTACCGGTGTATTTAGTTCAACCTTTTGAACCACTGAGCTGAAAATAATTTTCATGAAATTTGTGTAGTCGGAACCAACAATGCGAAATACTTTAGTTCCCGTTTCGGATGCATCCATTTCTACAGGTGTTAGAGGTACTCCAATTTCCACACTAGTTCCAGTTTCAGATGCATTAATTGCTTCAGACACTCCAGTGCTACCAAGTTTATTGTTGGTTGTCCCAAAGCGATTTCCAACTTTACCCTCCATTATGTGTTGAACCCGAGTGTTTATGCCATCTTGTGCTATGCTAGCATCAATGGATTGGTCAATGCCAGAGAAATTCTTCAAGCCTTCAATAAACGTGGCAGCAGCTTGAAATTCAACATCTTCCAACAAATTTCCAGCAAATTGAGGAATGCCATCTATAACGAAGGATTCGGAGGTTGGAACTTCAGCAAGTGTTACGCTTTTGCTCAACAGGAATTCATAAAAACTTGAATTTTTCCCAATTATTTCATCCCCTCCCAACTCTATTGGAAAATCATCAAATCTGCTTTCTGTTTGCAATCTGCCTCCTATCTTATCGGATGCTTCAATTATTTTAAAATCCACTCCGATTTGCTGTAATAGATAGCCAGTATAAATTCCTGATATCCCTGCTCCCACGATAAGTACTTTTCCCTCGAAATTGAATGCATTAGCAGGCGAGTCATCCTTACAAGAATATATTATTGATGGGGCAGCTACGGTTAACGGTATACCGGCAGCAAGCTTTTTTAAAAGTTCTCTTCTTTTTAAATTCACTGATGATCTATTAAAAGTTAAGATAAGAAAGTTTTATTAATTCCCAACTATGCATATTATTGGCAAATATAAACTTAACGGTAGTAAACCTCAATTATTTCAATGAGCTTCCAGGAGATTATTTCTGCTTTGGTAAATGGTATAGTATTCATGGACCCACTTGAGGGGATTGCCGTTGTAACAGGAGTGCTAAGTGTTTGGTTTGCAAAAAAGGAGAATATACTGGTATATCCAACTGGAATAATAAGTGTGTTGATTTATGTATACATACTGGCTCATAACAAGCTTTATGGGGACATGGGCATCAATGCCTATTACTTTGTACTGTCAGTTTATGGCTGGTATAATTGGTCTAGGAAAGATAATCAACAGCAGGCAATCCATATTTCTAAAAGTAGTATTAAGGAAAATGTTTTCAGCTTCTTCTTATTTTTTTTATTCTTTGGTATTTTGATCATTATATTAAAAGGATACACAGATAGCGATGTTCCAATTATTGATTCATTTACAACAGCGTTATTTTTTGTGGCCATGATCCTGATGGCCAGGAAAAAAATAGAAAACTGGATTGTCTGGATCATCGGTGATCTTATTTCTATCCCCCTGTATTTTTATAAGGGACTTATATTGACAAGTATTCAATTTTTAGTTTTCTTAGGGCTGGCAATTGCTGGTTATTTATCATGGAAAAACTCAATGGCAGAAAGAAAAGGCCAAAACTGAAAAAAATTGTGGTTATTGGCCCGGAATCAACTGGAAAGAGTACCCTGGCTTCGCTTTTGGCAAAACACTACAATACACAGTGGGTGCCGGAATACGCCAGGGAATATATCAACAAACTAAACAGGCCTTATATTGAAAAAGATTTGTTAAATATAGCCAGAGGGCAGATTGCATCAGAAATAAAGCTTGCTAAAAAGGCAAAAAAACTTTTAATCTGCGACACCAACTTACTGGTACTTAAAGTATGGAGTGAGCATAAATTCGGTGGTTGTTATCCTCAGATTCTTGATCATATTTCCATGAGGAATTATGACTTGTATTTGCTTACCTATGTAGACCTACCTTGGGAAGAGGATCCACAAAGAGAGGACTCCCTTTTAAGGAATTTCTATTATGATGTTTACAAAAATGAGTTGAAAAGCTATGGTTGGCCATTCGTTGAGATTAAGGGTGAACATTACGAAAGAAAAAAAATGGCTATACAAGCTATTGATAGCTTGTTGAAATTCAGCAAATAGACTAATTTTGTTTATAGGGGTGCCTTATTAATATCAGGCTGAGATCATACCCAATGAACCTGATCCCGGTAATGCGGGCGAAGGGAGTATGGTGAAACTTGGTGGTTCCCCTGCCATCTATGTGCAACCTAATAGTTCAAGCCATGAAAATCATTTTAAATATGGCAGCGTTCCTGTTGTTTGGAATTGTTGCAATGGGACAATATACATTGTCAGGGATCGTAAAGGATGCAGAAACCGGAAAACCATTAGAAGGAGCTAACATAATTCTAGGGTCATCCGGTGAAGCTATTGCTTCAAATATTGATGGCAGTTTCGCCATTGCAGGAGTTCAATCAGGTGAATATACCATCAAG
>CBDVAV010000276.1:0-6721 GCA_965372055.1 uncultured bacterium
CAGATACCTCCGTTTTTGTTTTATTAAATTTAAAATAAAACGGTGCTTTAATTTCTTCTAAAATAACTTGTTGCTTAGATTTTGTAGAATCATATTTCAATGAGTTTTCTTTCCATTTTTCTGAGATAATTTCAGGAATACTTAAACCATTGATAACGAACATCTCGGTTTTTTTTATAACATCACCTTTATTAAACCTGGAAGAAAAGTTAATATCTAAATCAGTTGGTTGGATTTCCTCAATTAATATAGGCATATCAATATCAGGCCTCCAGTTTCTGCTTAATGCTTCATGTGCAGTGCAAAGAGAAATCCCAAGTCTTTGAGCTTTAGATACAGCTTTATTCGAAAACCCCTTTCTTGATACTAGGAGTCCTTTATTTGCATTTATATCAATTAATTTTGAATGATATCCATCGAGTGCTCCAACACTAATTTTGACATTTAGATCCCTACATTCAACTGCCGTAAGTATTTTTACCCCTACAACTTCACTGGTTATTAAAACATCCACTTGTCTTCTACCATCAGCACCTTCTATAAATACATTATGTTCAACTTTTTCGTAATCTTGATTTTTGACCAGTAATCTGTAAATACTTTCCGTTAATTTTTCAAATTCAATTCCTGTGTTTTTATTCATTTATTAATAATTATCTTTCTGACATTTAAAATCTAAATAATGTTCTCAGTTTTCCCACTCAAAGTCCCAAATAGGCTGCGCACACAGAAGGTGTTCCACAAAGTAATTCCACCTCATTTTGGTAAAATATTTCTGGTGATCATTCCGGTAGCCATGCCTTTGGCTGGGCAATATCAGCATATCAAATTGCTTATCTGCCTTTATCAATGCTTCGGCCAGCTTGAAAGTGGCCGACGGGTTCACATTATCATCAATGCCCCCGTGGGTAATCAGCAACTTTCCCTTTAAATTGGAGGCCATGGTGATGTTTGATTGCTGATGGTAAGCCGAATCCACCGGCCAGCCCATGTACATTTCCGGCCACCAAGCTTTTTCCATGCGGTGGTCATGATCGGCTGAACTGGCCACGGCCACTTTATAAAAATCAGGAAATGCTAGTAAAGCATGGGCAGCATCATAGCCCCCTGCTGAATGTCCAAATATCCCCACTTTGGTGGTATCAATCCATGAATACCTTTGACCCAGCTGCCTTATTGCACCCACGTGATCCTCCAAATTTGAACCAAGGTTTTTATAAGAGTAGTCGTGAAAAGCTTTGGAGCGGCCTGATGAGCCTAAGCCATCCACCACCATCACTATAAACCCCAGTTCGGCAATGGACTGGTTGGATGAGGCCACCACACTTCTGAAATCCTTTGGAAAACGTTGTGTGTGAGGGCCGGTATAGGTGGCATCAATAATAGGGTACTTTTTGTCAGGATCAAAGTTCGTGGGTTTCCACATTGCACCGTATATAGTGGTTATTCCATCTTTTCCCAATGCTGTAAAAACTTCCGGGGGACTCCAGTTTTCCATACCGCTGATGTTTCCCTTGCCCATTTCTTTTAATATTTCTCCCGTTTTGGCATTTCTTAATGCTGTGATGGTATTGTGTTGTGATGTGGAATAATTATCTGCAAAATATTTTCCGCCAGGGGAGAAACTTACCAGGTGGTGCTTGTCTTCCATGGTGAGCAGTTTAGTATTCCTGCCCTTAAAACTCGTTGAATACAAATGTCTGTGATAAGGATTCCTGTCATTTTCCTTGTCTGCTGCCACATAATAGATCAATTCATTCTTTTCATCAATTTTTATGAGATCATGCACATAGTAATCCCCTTCGGTAATAACCTGCTCTTTCTTGGTTTTTAAATCGATGGAGTATAATTGCCTCCAACCACTTTTCTCAGATGCATAAAAAAGGAGGTTGCTATCTTCTGCCAGCCAATAGTCGAAGTTGTCGATGTTGGTCTTACTCGACTGAGTATAAATCTTCTCAAGTTTATTGGTTTTTAAGTCCAGGGAATAAATAAATATATTTTGATAACCACGTGTCGAGAAGAAAGCAAAGACTTTACCTGGCTCTTTCGACCAGCGAATCGAAACGTTGTTAACGTGGGTATTCCTTGGCAGATCGGGATGAATCTCTTCCCCAGTTTCAACATTAAAAAATACAGGGATCAAGTGTATCATGGTAGTGTCTCCTGGAGAGCCCCGGTAATAGGATAGCAGCCGTGGCCTGTACAGGGAATCCACACTCCAATCCAGCAGGTACATTTTATCAGCGAATCTTAAATCAACAATGTTGGCAAAGATCCATTTACTGTCAGGTGACCAATTGACACCAAAACGTTCAGGCCGCTCCCCTCCTTCGCCTTCCATAATATCTGCCCACCCATACCAACTGGCATATTCATAGCCCTTTTTACCAGCAGTACTAAATTGCCGCACCTCATCGGTAACTGTTGATTTTATGTACAAATTGTAGTCTTTTGAATAAGCAATCCATTTACCATCCTTTGATGCAGATTCGTTCGGGTTATCTTCCTCTTTTTCTGTGAGGGACAGGGAATGATCTTCTAAGTTTAAAGTATATTCTTTACCCTTTGCTTTAAATGATAGGTTTTCCGCATCAATGTATTTTATCTGATTGATGGGCAGGTCAGTGGCTTTTATCTCTGTTTCCAGGGAATCACTGAGTATCCCCGCAAGCAAATCATGGTCAAAAAGTGGCGATATTTCCAGATCATGGAAGGTTATCTTTAGGTACTTCTTCTGTTTTTCGGCCCAATGAACAAACCATAAGCCAGTACTATCCGGAAACCAATTTGGGGTGATATAAAGATTAAATGCTTTCTTATTGTTTACGTTAGACCATAAAAAGCCAACCGCACGGTCATAATCTTCTTTAGCAATAGTTGTTTGAGAGAATATTAAAGAGGGGGTGAATAGGAGAATTATAAAGCTGGTTACGAGTCGATTTCTCATGATAAAGGATTTAATTATTTGGTATCAAATATCGCAATCTGTAATACTCATTCAAAACCTTTTTTTATAAGTGTCAGTATCACTGATTATAAGATTAATAGATTTTACGGATGATTATACACTTACTCTCACGCTCACATTTACCCACTGAAGTATTAATGAAAGTAGGTTTACAAATATATATCCTACTCTAAATCAGTATTATAAAATACCCCTCGGTTTTCTTTTCTCGCCAATGATTGTTCCACGATTAGGTAGGCCACGGTTATTAAATTACGCAACTCGAACAATTGGGGGGAAATTTTAGTCCTTTTGTAGAGCATTTCGGTTTCATCATAAAGTATTTTTAAACGATTGGATGCTCTCTTTAACCGTTCATCCGACCGGATTATCCCAACATAATCACTCATTAATGTTTGAAGCTCTTTTCGGTTATGGGTGATCAGGATCAGTTCATCAGGCTTTGCTGTTTCTTCCTCTCTCCAATCGGGGATACTGAAGATACCTGAAGGTTTCTCAAAGATTTCAACAGACTTGAGGTAGCACCGGTGGGCGAAAGCCACCGCTTCCAACAGCGAATTAGACGCCAACCTGTTTGCACCATGCAACCCTGTCCGGGCGCATTCTCCACAAGCAAACAGGTTTTCTATAGTAGTTTGCCCATATTCATCGACAATTATTCCCCCGCATAAATAATGGGCAGCAGGAACAACCGGGATCATATTATTCTTAAGATCGACCCCAATCTCACCGCATTTTTTATAGATGTTGGGAAAGTGGTTTGAAAATTCTTCCATATCCAAATGACGGCAATCCAGATAAACACACTCATCACCACTTTTCTTTAACTCGTTGTCAATCGCCCTGGCAACTATATCCCGCGATGCCAATTCTTTTCGGTGATCGTAATTTTCCATAAAGGCCTTACTATTTCCATCCCTCAATATAGCACCAAACCCTCTGACAGCTTCGGAGATCAAAAATGAAGGACCAGGCTCCGGATAATATAAGGCGGTAGGGTGAAATTGAATAAATTCCAGGTCTCCGATCCTGGCTTTAGCCCGGTATGCCATGGCAATCCCATCACCAGTGGCAATTATTGGATTGGTGGTATTTCGATATACTTGCCCCATTCCCCCGGTTGCCAGCAAGGTGATATTAGCTTCAATAGTTTCTATTTTCCCATTGTGCGGATTGAGAATATAGGCTCCGAAACATTTTATGTTATCGAGGGATTTTACTTTAAAGTGGTGCTGGGTCAATAGATCAACCGAAAAATGCTGTGATAATATCTCAATATTTGGCATTTGATGGATCTGCTTCAAAAGCGTCAATTCCAACTCCAGGCCCGTGATGTCTTTGTGATGAATGATCCTGTTTCGTGTGTGTCCACCTTCCCTGCCAAGATGATAATTTCCTTTCTCGTCCTTATCAAAGTCCGTACCCAATTCTATTAATTCATTAATACGATGTGGCCCTTCGGTTATAACAGCCTTAACAATATCAGGATCGCATAATCCATCCCCGGCCCTAAGTGTATCCTGGATATGTTGTTCATGGGAATCATTTATTGTGTCTAGTACCACGGCGAGCCCTCCCTGTGCATATTTTGTATTCGATTCACTTTCCCCAGCCTTGGTTACAATTAATATTTCTTTCCCAGGAAAGTGATCAGCCACCTTTAGTGCATAAGATAGTCCAGCGATCCCTGAACCAATAACTAAAAAATCACATTTGTGCACAACCTTACCAAATGGGTGATTTTGAATTGCAATTTACAATATAATAATAGCCTCGGTATAATTAGTTTGGTTCTACTGGTATTTTAGTGTGCCAAAGGCATCCCTGTGGGGGAAGTGGAATACTGAATATCCAAAATACAATTTCTCCTAAAGGGATGCCTTTGGCACAAAAATCAAATAAATTCTCCCCTAAGGATCCCTTTGGAACAAAATTCGATTTTATAATATCTAAACCAATTCGATTTTATCATCTACTAAATTTTCATTATTACATCAGAAACACCAGGTATTTAATAAATTAGATGTTTTTTTATCTCTAAATGCATAGGTTTTTTTCACAACATTATTTTTGAAATTTGAGTGATTGAAATTTATTTGTGATTTGATTGTTTTGTGATTTGTGATTTATTTTTTCTCACATAGGGATGTCTTTGGCGTATTGAATTCGTGGTAGTACTATTAACTTTATCTTCTCCTGCCCTTGATAAAAACATCGATATTGTCAGGTCGTGGGTTGGTGTAATCCAACTGCACTTTACCATCTTCTGTAAGGCTGATCTTAGCCGGGATGGAGTTTGCAGTAAGGTACCATCCTTCCGGCAAGATTACCCTATTGCGGTTACGGCCAAATGAGCGGTCCCAAACCAACTCGCCATTGTATATCAGGTAACGGTTGGCATCGGTATATGTCTCTTCGATTCGCAAGCGCACCGAAGCTCCCTCATCAACGGGATCGAACCAGATCACAACTACTTCGGTTTCTTCGGACACATTATTTATTTCAATGCCCTTGGCCGCAATTTCATCTCCCTTCAAAGTTTCCACTTTCAGCTTCTCCCCGGTATCAAGGATCATGGCAGAAGGATTGCTGGCTTTGCTGCCGGCCCTTACAATATTCAGGTATTTGTCCATACCTGGCCTTTTTTCCGTGTAGTCGTGGTAAAGCCTGAAAGAATGTGTTTCTGGTTGCTGTAAGAAGTAAACAATGTCCCGGTCCTGGAAAGCCCGTTCATTGACCTCATAACCAAGACGGGCTTTTGACTTATCCCTTCCTTGGGGCGTAGGCTGATATTCGGGCCAGGGATGAGCCTCTTCATTGCCTTGGATGGCAGTATTTTGTAAAGGCCGGGCCATAATTTTTAATGGTACTGATTGTACACCATCATTGATGAAACTTACCCTTATCCTACCATCATCTTCCCTCGTCACCTGGGATGGATAATTACAGAAGATAAGTTCATAATTCGCTGGTAGCACTACCGAGTTTCTCCTGATACCTAATGATCGATCGAAAACAATAACTTCACCTTCGCTATAATAACTTTTGAAGTCTTGGTAAGTTTTATCAATGCGAATACGTACCTCCCCGCCCTCCGGAACAGGCCGTGCGAGTTTCACTTGCAGGTAATCAGTGTCTTCACTAGCACTGACATGACCATTGCCTTTGGCAGTATTACCTTCCACAATTTCCCATTCCAGTTCTTTGCCAGAATACAGGTCAAAAACTGCACTTACTTGATGCTCGCTTCCTTTGCGGAGGGTGTTCCAGTAAAATGTTTCCCCTGCTTTGGTAGCACTGACATCATAGAGGATACGAAATCGTTGGGTGCCGGGGTCGAGCAACTCATAGCGAGTGTAAGAATCACTTTGGGTTTGCTGGGCTTGAAGTGTGAGATTAATTATTAATACAAGGCTGAAGAATACAATTGTCCTTTTGATCATGATAATATTATTTTCAATTTGAATTTAGATTTATTCTGCAGTTTCTAGTTCAAAAGAGTTTGATTATTGAATATCCTCATCCATTTCCGTTTTTCCAAAAGGATAAAGCTTATCAATGGGTGCAAACTGATAGTCGAGGGCATCTAACCTGGCAGTGCCTATCCAAGGGCCTGGGGCATCAACCACCAAGATGGTTTTGGCATACCCAGTTTCATCGAATCCCCGTCTAAAGTGAACACGTGATTTTACTACAAACACTTCAAAATCATCGGGGTCAATACCTTCAAACCTGAGTCTGTCAGGGGTA
>CBDVAV010000277.1:0-6689 GCA_965372055.1 uncultured bacterium
GGTTTTGTTGTGTGTGTCTGGTGTTCAGTGGTGTTATGTTCCGATATTTTTAATGTTCATTTTTCTTTTGCTCGAATTTGTAATCGACTCCAATTAATTTAGATGAAATTTTTCTTGATCTGAACTCCATAGCAAGGGAGCCTCCAATTAGTCCAAGTCCAATAACTGTTGTGATCATTTAACTAGTTTTATTATATAATGTGATTGGAAAATTGCAAACAATTGTCTGTCTGTGATTTAAACAAATAAATTAATGTAATGATCTAAATTTATCATTATAAATCCCAGGTAACTCTCAAAATCATTTTATAAATATGAATTCCAGGCTATTGAATATGTTATTTATCGAACAACCTGAATGGAGATTGCGGATATTTTTATCCCTTTTGATAAAGTTTAAGGATAAAAATTCCGCAATAGCTTGTCCAGTTTTTCACGGGAACGAGCCTGATTTATTGAATATCGGATTATTGATATTTAAATTCTAGTTTACTTATTCATCATTAATTTCGATCCTTTTATTACATAAAGCTTAGATTTGCCAATTCCATTATAAAAGCCTTTGAATAGTCCAGATATGCCTACTGATACCTGAACCAAGTATGACTAAGCACCAATATAATTTCGGATTGATAGGAAATTGTTCGTACCAAGCGTTGGTTGATGATACTGCGAGTATAGTTTGGCTTTGCTGGCCCAGATTTGATAGCAGTTTCGTTTTCGGGGAATTATTAGATTCCAAAAAAGGTGGAAAATTTCAAATTGAGCCAGAAGGTCTGATTAAAAATAGCAAGCAGTACTATCTTGAAAATACCAACATCCTGTGTACAGAAATCGAGAGTGATAATGGTGCTTTCAGGGTAACGGATTTTGCCCCTCGATTTTTCCAGCACGACAGATATTATAGGCCACTGATGTTAATCAGGAAACTAGAACCGCTGAGTGGCAATCCCATAATTAAAGTTAAATGTCACCCAGTTGGAAATTATGGCGAAACTATCCCCAGTACCACCGAAGGCAGTAACCATTTGCAATTTCTTGGATTGGAAAGTGATTTAAGATTAACTACTAATATCTCATTGTCTTACCTACTCAATGGCCAGTCCGTGGTGCTTAACGAGGTAAAATACCTGGTGCTAACATTTGGCCCCCCGATGGAATCATCGCTTAAAGAGGTTGCGGATTCTTTTCTCGATAAGACAATATTATATTGGCGAAGATGGGTGAAGAATATGAGTATCAATGGTTTCCATCAGCCTGAGGTAATTCGATCCGCACTCACTTTAAAAATACACCAATATGAAGATACTGGTGCAATTACCGCTGCTACTACCACTAGTCTTCCTGAGTCGCCTGAAAGTGGCAGAAACTGGGACTATCGTTATTGCTGGATGAGGGATACTTATTACACCCTAACCGCTTTCAACCATATTGGTCACTTCGAGGAGCTTGAAAAGTACTTTCATTTCATTTCAAATATTTCAAAAGATCCAACTCAGCGCTATCAGCCTTTGTATTCAATTACCGGTGAATCCTACATTGTAGAGAAAATTCTTGAGCTTGATGGATATTTAGGGAATCAGCCAGTGAGAAGGGGAAATCATGCCTATACTCATACACAAAATGATGTTTATGGACAGATATTGGTATCATTGATGCCTCTTTTTGTAGATAAAAGATTTATCGACAAAGAAAGGACAGGGTCATTGAGCATTATCCAAAAGATCATGCAGGAAATAGAGAACAGGATTGATGACCCCGATGCCGGTATCTGGGAGTTCAGGGAAAAGGAGCAATTTCACTGCTATACTTATTTATTTCACTGGGCGGGGAGTTTGGCGGCGCTAAAAATAGCCAAAACCTATCAGCAACCAGAGTTGGAAACCAAGGCATTACAGCTTTGCAAACTGGCCTCTGAAAAAATTGAACAATGTTTTGATGCTGATAGAGGGGTGTATACCCAAGCCATAGGCAACAATAATTTAGACGCCAGTAATTTGCAACTGATCTTGATGAATTACCTTGATCCCAATTCCGAAAAAGCCAAGACGCATTTAAAAGTCCTGGAACAGGGCCTGAAATCCAAAAACGGCTTGTTTTTCAGGTATAAGCATGAAGATGATTTTGGGAAACCGGAAAGCACTTTCCTGGTTTGTGGATTCTGGTATGCAGAAGCACTGGCTTGCGTTGGAAGGGTTGAAGAAGCAATCGAAACTTTCGAGTACTTAATAGAATTCAGTAACCATTTGGGATTATTTAGCGAAGACATTAATCCGGAAACAGGCAGTCAATGGGGTAATTTTCCACAAACTTACAGCCATGTTGGCCTGGTCAACGCGGCTTACAGGATTGACAAAAAACTGGACCAGCCCAATTTTGCTAATTCCTAGACATGGCTGTAAGTATATGCCGTACTTCCTTACAATCCTGTACACTATACTTAGCTTGGGATATGCCTCCCCCAACCTTAACAGTATAGCCAGCAGCGGGTATTACTTTAAAGGTGTCTTCATCCGTCCAATCATCACCAACGCCAAATATAAAATCAGGTTTTAGTTTTTTGATCCATTGTTGGGCAGCTGTACCTTTATCAACTTCGGTACTTTTTATTTCAACCACCATGTTTCCTTCGTAAACTTTTAGATTTCTGTCCCTGGCCAGGTAATGTAGGTGACTGGCAAGTTCTCTTGACCTTAATTCGCCCAGTCCAGTTTCAACTTTTCTGAAATGCCATACCATGGAGTAATCTTTCTCTTCGATAAAGGATCCGGGAGTCCTGTCTACATAGAACTCCACTACCGGCCTTATTTCATCTTTCCAAATGTTATCAAGTTTTGTCAATGTTTCCCATTCGCCATCGAATTGCTTTAGCCAAACTCCGTGTTCTGCTATTATATCTAAATTGATACCATCAAACCATTTATTTAAAAACTTCCTTTCCCTACCGCTGATAATGACTACTTTGTTGAGTTCATCTTCACAAAGGGAGTTAATTACCTCATATAATTTTTTATCAGGTTTCGCTTCGTTTGGATTTGATTGAAAGGGGACCAAAGTACCGTCATAATCTAAAAATATCAGCCTGTTTTTGGCTTTCCTGTAAGAAATGAGCAGGGAATCTAAAATAGGTTTGTCAATGATCCTTGTAACTAACTCTTTTTGCTTTTTCTTTACGAACTTTAATCGCCTCATGAATAAATTTGCCCAATGAAAAACATTATACCTCTTGAGGGATTTTTGCATAATGGATATATGCTTCACCTGTTCATCTTCAGGCATGGTCAAAGCCTGGTAAATTGATTCAGCAATTTGATTAACATCAAAAGGGTTGATCAAAATAGCATCAGACAGTTCTTTTGATGCCCCAGCCATCTCACTTAAGATCAAAACCCCTTTTTTATCAAGTTTACTGGCCACGAATTCTTTACAGACCAAGTTCATACCATCCCTTAACGGAGTGATCATGGCCACATCCGCCAACCTGTAAAATGCCGAAATGGCCGGCAAAGGTAAAGACCTGTAAAAATAATGTATAGGTGTCCAATCAACTTTGTTAAAGTCACCGTTTATCTTTCCCACCAATAGATCCACCTCTTCTTTTAATTGCTTATATTTTTCAACATTGGCCCGTGATGGAACTACCACCATCAGTAAAGACACCTTTTCCTTAAATTCCGGATATTTTGTCAGGAACAGTTCATAAGCTTTTAGTCGTAGTGGTATGCCCTTGGTATAATCAAGACGGTCAATCGACAAGATTATTTTTCTATCCCCTAAAGCTGTCCTGTACCGGACTTCCCTGCTTAATGTGTCAGGATCTGCAGCGGATTTACTGTATTTTTCATAGTCAATCCCCATGGGAAATGAATCAACCATGATGAGCCTGTTACCATATTCAATTTGTCCTTCAGAGTTTCCTTTACCCACCAGCCTGCTGACAGAACTCAAAAGGTGCCTGGTATCATCATAGGTATGGAATCCAATAAGATCTGCCCCCAGCATTCCTTCCAGAATTTCCTTTCTCCAGGGAATTAACCTGAAGGACTCGAATGATGGAAAAGGTATATGCTGAAAAAGGCCGATGCTGATTTCCGGGTAAGTTTTTCTTAGCAATTCTGGCAACAACAATAGTTGGTAATCATGAATCCAGATAGTATCACTGGGTTCAATCCATCTTTCAACTTCTTTACAAAATTTATGATTGACACTCTTATAAGCCTCCCATAAATCTTGTTCAAAAATAGCATATTGATTAAAGTAGTGGAAATTAGGCCATAGTGTAGCATTGGAAAACCCTTCATAAAAGGATTCAATGTCATGATCGGTTAAAAAAACCGGCTTCATGTTCTCTTTCTCAAGAATTGATGACACTATCTGTTGTTCATCCTGATTTTCCGGGATGATACCTGGCCACCCTATCCAAAGGTTGTTTTCTTTCTTGTAGAAAGACCCCAGCCCGGTAGCTAGTCCCCCTTCACTGGATTTGAAGCTGATCCCATCACTTGTCTTTATAAAAGTCGTGGGCAGGCGATTGGATATGATGACAGTTTTAGGCATGTGATTCTGCTAAACCTAAATTTAGTGAATTCTTTTCTACTATGATTTGGAAAATGTTGCTTGTATTGGTTTACTAAACTTTTAAAGTTTGGTAAGCCTCAAGGGGTATAAGCAATATAGCTTTACTAAACATTTAAGGTTTAGTAAAGCTATAGGAGAATGAAAGTGAAATTTCATTCCTTTGACGACTTCTTATATCTTACAATAAATCAATTCCTATACAAGTTGAGTCTCAAGATCAGCAAATACAGGCTCAAGCTCTACATGCAATGCATCCCCAAACTTACTGATCATTATATAAGCAGTAATTGTATAAACAATTTCAACCGCTTGTGCTTCGGTCCAATGAGCCCTAACTCTTTCCCATAATTCACTGGAAATCCGATTTGCATCATTTCTAATTTGAACAGTCAAATCCAAAATTGCCCTTTCACTTTCGGTAAAGTGTTCACTGGTTTTATAACGGTCACCTTTTAGGTCGGCAACTTTTTCATCGGGTATCCCAAGTTTTTTTGAAACCACCTCATGCTGGGTTACACAGTATTCACATTCATTTTCCAAGGTTGATTTTAGGATCAGTAATTCCTTTGTTTTCCATTCAACTTCACCATCTTGCAAAATTGCCAATATGAAATCAGTCATAGGTACTGCAAGTGATTCAACATGCCCCATGGTCTTGAAAATGTTTAATACCATTTCAAATCTGTCAACAGTTTTTTGGTACATCTGTTGTACCCCCGGTGTTGCTTCTTCCGGTTCAATAAATTTTACTCTTGCCATAATAATTTTGCTTTAAAGGTTAACTTATCTAAGCGTTTGCTTAGTATTTGTATAAAAAAATTTATTTCAATGATTTTAGAGACATATCAATAAAATCATTTAATTCATTCTTATTAAGCACTTTTGCTGTAACTGCAAGGCCCTCTGTACAACCAACTAAATAGTTTGCATATTTTATCACGTCTGAACTTTCAGAGATTTCCCCGTTATCTTTTGACAGTTCCAATACCCCAATAAAAACATCCTTCAAAAAGGAAAAAAACAACTTTACCTGATTGGAAATCTCCTGATCATTTTTAGCTAACTCCATCGCGGTATTGGCCATAAAGCATCCATTGGGGGTTTTGCCTGAAATTACTGAATCAACAAAGGCATTAAAAAAATCCCTAATATCTTCAATATGGCCTTTCGAGTTTATCAAATCCTTCAAAAAAACATCCTTGACTTCAATCTTATACTTTTTGAGCGCTTCAATAAATACCCCACGTTTACTTTTAAAACTGGAATAAATTGAAAATTGGTTTATCCCCATCTCTTTTTCCAAGGTTCGAACGGAAGTTGCAGCATAGCCTCTTGACCAAAAAGCATGCATTGCCTTATCTATTACTTCATCTTCTACATACTTCTTTTTTCGGGGCATAATAAGGATATTTTATTTAAAACTAAGCGATTGCTTTTAAATAACAAAACTTTTCAAGTTCCTATTCAATGAGCATATGTCATTCGGGAATCACCTAGTAAGGCACTTTTTAGATTTGCACTCCATCCCTTTGCTAATTCTTCCAATAAAAAGTAGAAAGGATCAATTTCTTCATGTTTAATATTTGCAGGGGTAATTCCACCATTTACCATCAGTTCCTTGCATTCATCAAAACCCAACAACTCTCCATTATTCCCTTTGTATGTTATTCCATAAAATGGATCGACAATTATAAATTTATTGAGATACGGATTCCAATATTCAAAAAACTGGTGAAATCCAACCTCGTTATCATCCATAAAATGAATTTGTCGAGTGGGTATATTGAACTGACCTAATACTTCATAATTAGAAAGGGAGGATTTTTGGCAATAAGATTTATGGCTTTCTAAAACAGGTAAAGAAGAGTACTCGTCAAACCAAAATCCAGGAAGGTAATTGTTTATTTCCCTGTTAAATATTTTTCTTTGATTTTCCTTTTCAATGAGGAATTCATTTTTCCTTTCAGGGATACCTTTTAAATCATAATAATTTCTTAAAGGGGAAATCAGAATGGAATTAATATATCTACAGATTTCCAATATGTTGGAATGATAATTTTTAGCATTAAAGGGAGGTAGCGACAGTTTTTGATCTATTAAATTAGCATATG
>CBDVAV010000278.1:0-6677 GCA_965372055.1 uncultured bacterium
AATACAATTACGAATATAAGTGGGAATTGTTTGATTT
This sequence comes from uncultured bacterium, assembly GCA_965372055.1. GTDB lineage: Bacteria > Bacteroidota > Bacteroidia > Cytophagales > Cyclobacteriaceae > CBDVAV01. Next base: position 38 of record CBDVAV010000278.1, read on the forward strand.
CCCTGGCAATATCTAACAAATCAAAGTAATTATTGATTTTCGCCCTGGTAAATCTTTTCAATCTCGATCCTGTCTGCTTCTGGTGTTTCTGGATCATTGATAAGGTTCCAGGCCTGCCCGGCCGATTTTATGTTATATTTTTCGATTACACTATTCTCCTTGTCTTTTTTCTTTTTCGACCTTATCAGGAAAAAAAGTCCTATTTGGATAAAAAGTACTATTACTACCAGGGCAATAATGAAATTCATTTTGTTATAAACATTTATTTAATTTAATATTTACGTACGTATCATTAATGTGTTCAAAATCATAACCCAAATTTCACACTATTTTCACAAAAATCGGTATGAGGATGAACCTTATTTTGCCCAGTCGGCTAAGATAGCATTCAATCCCGAAACGGTTTTGTGTTTGGCCTGGGATTCTAATCCGGCTCACATCATCAATTATTAGTGGACCATTTGTATATGGATTTATTAAAATACTTTTGCGTACATGAACCAAACTCCCAATATTAAGGCTTATGCTGCTTTGGCCATCGTGTGTTTTTTCTGGGGCACAACCTACCTGGCCATTAAGATCGGGGTAATGTATATACCGGGATTCATTTTTTCTGGTATTAGGAATACCCTGGCCGGCTTGCTTACTTGTGGCTTTTTTTTAATAAAAGGGGATGGTGTTCCTTCACGAAATATATTTTGGATCCTGGTAATCAGGGGAATTTTAATGGTGATAATAGGTAATGGCCTGGTACACTGGGCTGAGCAATTTATTTCCAGTGGACTGGCAGCAATTATGGCAGCCTTGGTTCCAATGTGGATTGCTTTGATAAGTGTGTTAATGTTTAAGTCTGTCAAAATCAATCTCAAGATTGTTCTGGGATTACTGCTTGGTTTTATAGGCATATTGGCAATATTTTCTGACAACCTTGAAGATTTTAAAAGCCCTGCATACGTGGGAGGTATTATGGCGATGTTTGCTGCTGCCTTCGGATGGGCCTTGGGAAGTGTATATTCCGGATTGAGAAAACTGGATATCAACCCGATATATGCTGCAGGTGTTCAAATGCTTACCGGGGGTATTTTATCGATAATGATCGGATTTATTATCGGGGAAAGGGCTGATTTTTTTGACTTGCCAATTAACGGGATTTGGGCTATACTTTACTTGGTATTTATCGGTTCAATATTGGGTTACAATGCCTATATTTATGTACTCTCAAAACTCCCACCCACCCAGGTTTCCATTTATGCCTATATCAATCCTATAGTAGCTGTTATCCTTGGTTGGATGATATTGGATGAAAAACTAAATCTTGCAATTATTATTGGGATGTCCATTACTTTGTTGGGTGTTTACTTGGTGAACCGGGGATTTTCTATGAATATTAAGAAAAGCACATAACTATGTTAACGACATAGATGTCGCTAACATAGTTCTCTCTAGTCATTGAAGATGAATTAGGAGAAGAACTGAAATTAAAAATCATAGAAGCAATAACAATTAAATAAAGTTCTTATTCAGAATGTATCCCATTAATATTTAATGCAGACATTATTTTTCTGCCAACGACCTCCACAGATAAAGTGTAGCATAAGCCTGCCAGGGGTTCCAGGAAACTCCCAGGTTCTCAATCTGTTTCCTGTCAGGTTTTTGGTTCAACCCCAATTTATTCTTTAAAGCGTTCTGTAAACCGGCATCATCAATGGGGAAAGCTTCCATTTTTTTAAGACAGCGCATGGCCACGTAATTTGCAGACCAGGGACCAATGCCTCTGATCGAAACTAATTTATTGATGGTTTCATGGTAATCATAGCTTTCCAATTCAGCTTTTTGAAGTTTCCCTGCTGTCAATAGGATTGCTATTCCAATTAAATAATCAGCTTTTTGCCTGGAAAACTGAAGTGGCAACAAATCCTTGATTTGAAGCTCTGCTATTATTTCAGGATTTGGAAAGGCAAAATAATCTTCGCCCTTAAAAGTAATCTGAAGGCCATATTTTTTAACCAGTGCCGACTTCATCTTATAGGCAAAATGAAGGTTTATCTGCTGCCCAATTACCGACCAGGCGAGTGCTTCAAAAACCCCAACGATACCTACAATCCTTAACCCATGGAATTTTTCGATTAGCGAGGATAGAATCTTGTCGCTTTTTGCCATCTCAACAAACTCCCCCAAATCCCTTCTTACATCAAACCAATCCACTACATAATTTCCAACCAAAGAAGGGTCAACATTTTCTGGGTTATGCAATATTTCAATTTGAATATGCTCATTGTATGCAACCTGAAAAATAACAGGTCTGCCATCAAACAGCACTAATTTACGCACCATTTCTCCATCAATAACATGAAGGCAATCCTTAAAACCGCGGTCGAGATACCAAAGGCATTCCTTCCAACTGAAAGGTGGTTGTACGGAAATATTCAGGGATGATCCCGCCATGGTTACAACCGGATCACTTTTTCGTTGGTATTTCTTCGCAAATGCCCGGCAAGTATTTTTTGTATGTCCGGGTTATCGGGATAATTATCGATGTAGCTTTTGAACTGTTCCGGTTCACTGATCTCAATTTCGTTATCCAAAAAACCGAAGCCCTGAAAAGAACCATTTTCTACCAGCACCACGGATGATTCCGTGAAATCACGCCCCTGGCCAATAATCACGAAGGACTTTCCCTCATTGCCCATGGAACCCAAAGCTTGTTGAAATCGTTGATTATAATCTTCAGGTGTTTCTTTACCGCGGCAAGCCCCTTTGCACACTTGGATAGGATAATCAAAGCATTCGTTTGGAGACTTTTGCAAACCACATAATTTGGGGCAAAGATCAAATTCACGGACTTTGCCCGCCAAAAAACTCCGGGCCTCATTTAAGTATTTAAAGGTCAATACTGCTTCTTCATATTTATTGACCTTGGTAATTGACAAACGCTGGTATCCATTGCGATCTTCGTACTGGTACAATCCGTAATTAAAGCTCACCCGTTTCAAGGCCCTGTTGAATTTAGGCCAATATTTTTTTATCTCATTTGATTCAAACAATAGGGCAATTAATTCATTACCGCAAAGTTGGTAAGTAACACTGTGAATAGTATTGAGGAAAAGTTGTTTGCGGTTTGTATTGGTATTTCCTGAAAAATGACTGGAAACCCTGTCAATAATGCTTTTTGCTTTGCCGATGTAAACTATCTTCCCGTTCTCATCATGGAAATAGTAGACTCCCATTTCCTCAGGCAGATTTTCAAATTGTTCCTTGGGCAAATTCGGGGGAAGCAAGGCTTCTTTTGAAGTCCGGTTTAGGGAATACTCAATAAAATTATCTTGGTCTCTTTTAATTAATTCTGCTAGTAACTGTACCGTGGCAGCAGCATCACCACTAGCCCTATGCCTATCGTGGATTTTTATTCCCAACTCGTTGCAGATATTCCCTAACCCATAGGAAGGCATTCCAGGAATTATGTTTCTGCCCAGCCTTACGGTACACAACTTTTTCCTTCTCCATTGTTTTCCTAATTCAGAAAACTCTCTTTTTATAAATGAATAATCAAAATTTACATTGTGGGCTACGAAAATCTTACCCTGTGTCATATCTTCAATACGTTGGGCCACTTCACTAAATCGGGGGGCACTGTGTACCATCTCATTTGTAATACTGGTAAAGGCTGAAATGTGGCCTGGAATCTGGCGCTCTGGGTTTATAAGTGTCTGGTATTGATCAACTACCTTTTCGCCATCAAAAATAAAAACAGCAATTTCAATTATCTTATTGAAGACAGCATTTCCACCGGTAGTTTCTATATCGACTATTGCGTACACCCTACGAAGTTTTAGGATTTAAAAATAGGAAATTGTTCAGCAGAAAAATAAACTATATCATATTTAATCAATAATTTCCCTACTTAATAAAACGAAAGGCTTACCCCCGTTTGAATAAAGAAAAAGTCCACTGAAGAGAAATATCTTTGATACAAGAGGCCTGCCATGAGGTTTACATCTAGCTTACCGATGTTAAATATCCGAAAATCTATACGGGTGTTCCATTCTACCCGGGGAGTAGCATCGGTTTCGTAGTCTTTTGCGATCCTAAATTCGGTGGTGGGATTTACTTTTCTTTGGTTGAAGTGCAGGTCTAAACCAAAAAAGTGTTCTATATAAGTATCATCAACTTCGAAATCCTTTGATATCCCTATCCCTAATCTGAATGTAGCCACAGGTTTATTAACTACGTTAAGAATGATTGCCTGCCAGTCAAGAGTTTTAAAAAACCCGGTATTATCCTGCATCCTGTTTAATCTTAGGGAGGTGGAAAACAAACCCCAGTTTACTCGGATTGAGGGCAAAAAGAGAAGGTTATTGTTTTTTGAGTAATATCCGTTGTGAAAATTCCCTTCCAAAGAAACCAGCCAAGGCTCTTTTTTAGTCCTATTTAATTGTTCTTCCTGGGCCAGGTACAATGCTTCAACAGCATCGAAAAAAAATTCTATCGATGCAAAAACATCATTATCACTACTATTATCACTTCTGGAGGTTTTTCGTTCGCTATTCTTCCTGGATTCCCTTTTAACTTTGTCAACTTGGCAATAGGCATAGTTTATTGAAAATAGGGGAATAATTAGAATTGTTGCTATCCAAAGTATCCGTTTCAATGCAATTAAAATTGGTTAATATCACTAGTACAATAATAGTTCCGAAATTCAATTTGTTTCTTTTAAATGTATAAACGTTGGTTTAATAGCTGGGACTTCATTAATATCAAATTTACATTAGCATAATTTGGTGAATGTCATTACGCACATGAAATAGTCACCGAATGTGTATGCCCTGCAGCAGTTGAAGTTAATACAACACTTTGGTTGCTCGCAAGAGTAGCAAAATTGTCAGATGTAACCGTGACTTGATGATTGTGCGGAGAACTTCCTTGAATATCATAGGTTTTTTCAGTTCCAGTGTTAACATCTGCTGCAGATACTGTCAATGTATGTCCATGATTACCTCCGATGCTGCTATTTGTTCCATTATCCAAACAATTTGCATTTGGGCCTGGACCTGGAGTCGGGACAACATCAGAATCTGAGCAACTCCATATTGAAATAAGTGGAATGCCCAAGAGAATGGAAGTTGTAATTTTTTTGAGGAACAATTTTCTATCCATGATTTTAGTATAGATTTGAATGTGAAATATATTAATTGAAGATCATCTGATTTTTTATTTTCACATCAATGTTGTTTAGATTGATAAAGAGAAATAACACAATAATAGTTCCGAAATTCAATTAGAGCCTTTTAAATGTATTATCGTTAGTTTAGGGGCAGGAATAAAATTATTTTGGAGTGTTAATTATTGAATAGTTAAGAATGGTTAAGCATATTAGTGAGACTGTCATATTAAACAATGGTGTGGAAATGCCCTGGCTGGGACTTGGCGTATGGCGCAGTATGGAGGGTAAAGAGGTGGAAAATGCAGTCGCTTCGGCTTTGGATGAGGATTATAGAAGCATAGATACCGCGGCAATCTACCAAAACGAAAAAGGTGTTGGAAAAGCAATTAGGGAAAGTGGGATCGATAGGGAGGACATATTTATTACAACAAAACTGTGGAACAATGATCAACGATCGGGGAATATCAGGGAGGCACTTGAAGCGAGCCTTAAAAAACTGGGAGTAGAATATATAGACCTCTATCTGATGCATTGGCCTGTTCCGGAGAAATTTATCGATTGCTGGGTAAAATTCGAGATGCTTTACCATGAAGGGAAGATACGGGCAATTGGTGTAAGTAATTTTCTGGTACACCATCTGAAACAGTTATTGGAAATCTCTTCTATCACACCTGCAATTAATCAAGTAGAGTTTCATCCTTATTTGTTGCAACCCGAACTTAATAGGTTTTGTAGTGAACATAAAATCCAGCTTCAGGCGTGGGCACCGTTGATGCAAGGGAAGATAAATGAGGTAACCGAACTTGGGGAGATCGGAGAAAAATATGGTAAGAGCCCTGCCCAGGTTGCTTTACGATGGAACCTTCAACATAAGGTAATTACAATTCCCAAATCTGTTAATAAGGATCGTATAAAAGCCAATGCAGATATCTTTGATTTTTCCTTATCTGATGATGACATGAGTGTTATTGATGGCTTGGATAGAAATTATAGGTTTGGCCCAGATCCAGATAATTTTGATTTTTAGTAATTTTGCCAAATGGGGGATTTCCAGAAAGATGTAATTGATAAAAGCCAGGAGATTCCGGTAATAGTTGATTTCTGGGCTCCGTGGTGCGGTCCTTGCAAGTTCTTGGGGCCAGTTATTGAAGAGCTTGAGCAGGAGGCCGGTGGAGCATGGAAGTTGGTAAAAGTTAATACTGATGAACGCCAGGAGTTGATGCAGGAATATAAGATCAACAGTATTCCGGCCATTAAGATGTTTAGCAAGGGGGAGGTAATTGCCGAGTTTACCGGGGCCTTGCCCAAACATCAGATTGAGAATTGGTTAAGTGAATTTCTTCCAGACGAAAAAAAAGAAATGTTATCCAACATTAAAGAAAAATTAAAGAATGATCCTTCGGCAGCATTACCAGAGCTTAATACATTTGTGGAGGAAAACCCGGAAATGGAAGAGGCTTCGGTTTTATTGTCGTCAAA
>CBDVAV010000279.1:0-6617 GCA_965372055.1 uncultured bacterium
ATACCTGACGGCAATCTTAACCTCCGTACCCAAACTTTTCGAGACAACCTGCCACTTGGAAGGGAGTTGCTAATTAATCGCACTGAGCTGCATAAAAGGGCAAATAGATAAAAAATTACTTACAGCATATTGTTCATTGAACTTGTAGAGGGTTTCATTCGTATAAAATAAGAAGATTGACATTATGTTTTTGATTTAGTAATTTGCTGGATGAAATTGCATTATTTACCTTTCATGAAAAACCCTTTCTTCTTAATATGCCTTTTGGTTTTCAGTTTTGCCTCATCAATTGCCCAGGATGATCAAGAGGATGAAAAGCTGATCAAAAGTGTATTCTTTGGAGGGGGTAGCTACTATATCGATGCTGATCAGGTGATGGAAATCAAGGAGTTTCTTGAAAGTGTCGAAAACATCGAATCCTATCAAATATCAATCTATTCCCATACCGATAATATTGGCGGGGTTGAGTATAATCAATGGCTGTCCGGGATGAGGAGTCACTCAACACTGGAACAATTGCTGAGAAATGATATCCTTTACGAAAAGATCCACATCGAAAGCCATGGCCAAAAAAATCCGTTATATGATAATGACTCGTGGATGGGCAGACAAGGAAACCGCAGGGTAGATATTATATTATGGCCCATTGTAATGTAATCCTGGTTTTGGGATCTGGGATCAAATTTTCCATTCCGAGACCCCCACGAGCTCAGTCCTCCAAGGGGCGGATAAACATGACCATGCAACATATGTACAAATTTATGCAACATATGTACAAATTGCCTGGTGCCATTCTGTCATCCACAGCCAATCCCCGGCCTTAAAATTCCGCTTTACAAGTTTTTTAAATAATAAATAGCCCTTCAGGTGCGGTATAGTTACTTTTTGGGGCTTTTTTATGCAAATTAACCAGCATGCAACATATGTGCTAACCTTTGCAACATATGTTCAAATCAATTTTGCATAAGTACCCTTCCTTTGTGACATAACGGCCTAACCAGTGGGCAAAAACTGGTAATAAAACATTTAAACCATTAAAGTAATGTCATTTTTAACACAAAACCTTCAATTTTATGAGAGCCCCGAAAAAAACCATTTAAAGGTAAATTTCAGTAAAGCCAGGCAATGGAACAAAACCATTACAAAGCAGACAAAACACATTAACCTGTCAGAGGTGGTTGACCACAGCATTGAAAAAAATTTAAACAAAACACCTGACAAGCATATTGCCTTGGTCAAAAATATCCAAGCTGATGTATTTGTTGATGTCAAACAAACCAAGCTTGAAGCGGTTTTTGACCTGTTAATTTCAACTGTTTTAAACTGTTCACCCACGGGCTCAAAAATAAATGTCAGGCTTAGGGCCGTCGGCAACAATATATTATTTGAAATAAAAGACTGCGGAAACAAGTTTGATGATCTCGCTTAAAATGAAACCATAAAACTTTACGGATACCTAAATTCAATTTTGACCTACGGGGAAAGCAATAGCTTCACAGGTTCGCTCATAGCAAAATCCCCGGTCAAATTATACAAAGGAAGTATTTGGATTATTAAAAACGGGAATAACAAGGGATCGGCCAATTTAATAGTGGAAATACCAAACAAAAAAACACGACATCTAAAAGGGATGGTAAAGCAATTTCTAAATGTATATAATTATATTATATCTTAGTTAAAATATTACATCAGACAGATATTATTACATATATTATGTATTTTAGATGTTACACTGTATAAACAGTAAAATGTATGGATAAAGCATATATAATATTTGATAAATAATGCTGATAACATTTTTAGACTTTTAACAATACAGTTATGAAAAAGATGATGATATTATTAATGACAGCCATCATACTGGTGGTATTTAGCAACTTGGTAACCTTTGCCCCGCCACCCAGGACTTTTTACAGCCGCCAGGCCACGGCAGGGCAGCCGGGGGGCAGTGAATGGTCTGACTCCGATACTTGGACCGAAGACAGTACACACCCTTTGGATCCGGGTTATGTTGGGGGTACACAAAATCGTGTTCCTGGTACAAATGACATAGTATATATTTGGCGGACAGACCATCATGTGCTTGCTACCAGAAGTATTGGTGGATTTGCCGAAGCTAGCATTTTGCACCTGGGCGATGAAACAAACCCACTATCAACAGGCGAGGCTACACTTGAAATAATCGGGTCTTCAACGGCTGATGCTCAGTGGATAGGAATTCTTGTAGGAGAGGGCAGGTTAGAATTATTCAGTTTTGGGATATGGAGACCAACGCTACCAGGTGACATTAGTGGTTTTACTGGCACATTGGAACTTGGAGGTAGTGGGTCCCATCGAACACCAGGTTCCGTGCCTGTTTACCCTTGTAACGTGGAAATATCCGGAACCGGTATAAAGACGTGGTTTCAAAGTACCACTATTACAGGGGATTTAACAATAAATGGTGCAACGTTGATTATTGAAACTGGGGATGCCCTTCAAGTAACTGACCTTACTTTAACCGGCACCGCACCTTTTCTCGACACACAAGGTCAGGAGGTGATGATAAGTAGGCTGCTTACAAATAACTCAACGCATTCCAGTGTGTTTGATGCCGCTTCCACTGTTTTGTTTAATGGTAACGATGATCCGGTTATTTCAGGATCTTCATCAACCACATTTAACCATCTTACCATAAGCAAATCAGGAGGCGCCAACTTAAGCGTTAACCAGAACATTACCGTTAATGGAACACTTAGATGGGAGTCTAGTCACAATATTGTATTGATTTCACCATCAGTATTGACCATGGCCAGCGGCAGTTTGGTAACCGGTTATGCATCAATCAGAATGGTAGATGGCCCCATGAAAAAGATCGGCAATACGGCATTCATCTTTCCCATCGGGGATGGTACCAGATATGGCCAGTTGTGCATTAGAAACCTTACGGGGGACAACACAACGGAGTTCACAGCCCAATACTTTGCAGAAGCTCATGGTAATATTGCAAGAGTGGATATAAAAGACCCCGATGCCAACGGGTTGTTGAACAACATGAGTGGAGAGGAGTATTGGACACTCGACCGCAGTGTAACCACCTCCAGTGCCGATGTCGACCTCTATTGGGATGATGCCAGTGAAAGTGGGATTGACGATGAAGATGACCTGCGCATAGCCCATTTCAATACTTCCAGCAAATGGGAAAATTATGGGGCCAGCTTTATTTCCTATGGCAGCCCTTCGGGCTATATTAGAGTTGCAGGGGTAAGCTCCTTCAGCCCATTCACGTTTGGTTCAGAACACGGTGTTAAAAACCCTCTTAACAATGCCCCGCTCCCTATAGAACTGCTTTTCCTAAATGCCACCTCCAATTTCGAGAATATAGAACTCAATTGGGCCACCGCTTCGGAGCTTAACAACGACCACTTTGAACTGGAAAAATCCACGGATGGCCATGGTTTCCAAAAAATTGGCACTGTTAAGGGCAACGGTACCACCAACGAGACTTTATACTATAAATTTACCGACAGTTCGCCATTTTCCGGCATTAATTACTACCGCCTAAAGCAAGTGGATTATGATGGCACTTTCGAGTATTCAAAAGTGGTGTCGGTTGAACAATACTTGGATTTGGAGAATGCTTTTGAGCTGTTCCCCAACCCGGCATCAAAGGACAATGTAACGGTAAGGGTTTTGGACCCTGACCTGGGCAATTTCCAATTGCAACTGTATGATACCTATGGCAGGCTGTACTATCAGGGCCAATTTGAGACCAACAAGGCAGGGAACATTTCAATCAGGCCTACCGTGCCATTGCAGGAGGGGGTTTATTTTGTGAACCTGATACACAATGGCCAGACAAGAAGGCAAAAGCTGGTTGTGAATGATTAGATGTGAGATGTGGGATGTGAGATGTAATACTCAATCTCGATACCAAATTCTACTCGTATCTAAGCGAATCCACTGGGTTGGCAACAGCAGCTTTTATAGATTGGTAGCCCACTGAAGCCAGTGCCAGGACTAATGCAATAATTCCTGCAAAGAGAAAATATAAGGGATTCACTATCACTTTATAGGCAAAGGCATCCAACCAATTGGTTATAGAAAAGTAACTGATGGTACCTGCAATTAAAGTCGCTATTGATACCAATATGATGAACTCTTTGCTTAGTATAAAGATGATGTTTTGAATTGATGCCCCCAGTACTTTCCTAACCCCGATTTCCTTTATTCTCAACCCAACCATAAAGGCGGATAAACCAACTAGTCCAGTGATTGCTAAGATTATTGCAATTGTAGATAGGTAGATGCTGAATTTGGATAATTTTTGCTCCTGATTATAGGATCTCTGGATATCATCAGAAATAAACTGCAGGTAAATTGGCTCGTTCGGTACAATATCATCCCATGATTTTTTAATTATTGACTTGGCTTTATCCAAAGACTTCATATTTACCCTAATCATGATATTCTGGCCCACGTACTCCCTTTTTCGGTAAGCGAAAATAAATTGTGGAGGTACTTGCTGGTGAAGGGAGAAAAAATTGATGTCTTTGAAAATCCCTCCGATCACTCTTTCTATCTCACGTTCATCTCCCGGGTAAAGGAATATACTTCTCCCGATAGGGTTTTCATATCCCAACCTTTTGACCAGGGCCTCATTTACCAATAATGTTTTATCTGCTTTTTTGTCATTTGGAAGGTTGAAGAAGTCTCCTTCAATCCCTTCTATCCCCAAGGTTTCGAAGTAATCCAGATCAGTACCATAGCTGATAACATCGTGGTATATGATATCGGGATTTTCCCCTCTGAACCTATATCCATAATCTTCATCCCCAGGTATCATTCCAGTGGTTACACTAATGATTTCCGAATGTGACAGTAGGTTATTTTTCAAGGTCAAATAGTTTTCGAATTTATCCAATCCCCATGAATATTTGATTTTAAGTATACCCTCTTGCTTAAATCCCAGATCTTTGTCCATCATATAATCCAGTTGGTTGTTAATAAACCAGGCACTGCAGCCCAAGCCAATCAATAAGGTAAACTGAAATACTACCAACACTTTTCTGAGGTTTATTCCCCCTGATATTTTAAGTATGTTGTTTTTAAACAATTGCAATGTATGTAACCGCGACAGGACAATTGATGGATATAACCCGGAGATCAAAGCGGTCATGAAGGTAACCAACGCCAAAATACCCAGGAATTGTAGATCATAAATTGTTTGGGGGACAATATTTATATCTACCAGGTTATTTAATACTGGGACTACGGTATAAAGGGTCAAAATTGTAATTACAAAACCACTGGAGCAAACCACCATTGCTTCTATCAAGAATTGGGAAGCCAATCCACTTTTTCTCGCACCCATCACTTTTCTAACTGCAATTTCGGTATTTCTACCAGAATACATGGCAATCGACAAGTTCATGTAATTTGTACAGGAAATTATCAAGACCAAAAGTCCTATTACAGAAAATATGTAGATATATCGTATATCACCCGATGGTTTTAGATCAAAAACATATTGGGATCCCAAGTGGATACCCTGGAGAGGCTGGATGGCAATTTCCTTTACAATGTCCCATTGATCAGCTCCCGGTTTGAGCTCGTGAACCTTACTTTCAAACTGTGAGATATTTGCTTCAGGCAATAACTTGACATAAGTATAAGCATTTCCACCTTGCTTCATTTTTTCCCTATTGGTAGCAATCATCTCAAAAAATAAATGCGAATTGGAAGGGACGTCTTTAATAACGCCTGTTACAATATAATCTATGGTATCATATACCATGACCTGGTTTAGTGGATTTTCATCTCCAAAAAAACTGTTGGCCAGGGATTCTGTAATTACCAGTTCATGTTGATTTCTCAAAGCGTTTTCAGAGTTACCAGAGATAAATTCAAACTTGAAAATGTCGAACAACTCGGTATCAGTATCAGTAAGTAAAACCTTCCCAACCGGGAAACGGGTGTTTTTGAACGCGAGGTATTTATTCTGGGTTTTTCTTAGCCGGGCTATATTAACAATTTCCGGAATCTCTTTCTTCATTAACTCCTCAGAATAAGGCAGAGAAAGTGATGCAAACCAATCATTGGAATAATTTGATTTACTGGATATTCGGTAAGTGTTTTCAGGATCATGGTGAAAATTGTCATAGCTCAGTTCATGATCAACGTAAAGCATTACCAAAGCAGCACAAGTAAGGCCAATTGACAATCCCATGATATTAATAACACTGTAACTCCATTGCTTTTTTAACTGTCGGATCCCGATCTTGAAATAGTTGACAATCAATGGGGTATTGAATTTTGAAAATGACAATTAGTTTTTCAGTACGATGGCTGGCCTGAGAAAAAGGAGGGTATTATAGATAAATAAAATATTAGCTTTTGCCTTTCCTTTTTTAGGTATGTTAAGATCATATTGTTCGAGCAGGTCTGCTATAATTCCTTCAAAAAGGGCAGGGGGGCAAAGTCTTTTTAAAAGCCGAATTACCCAGTTGGGAGGTATATTTTGATCTAGTTTGGCCATTTTAAGAATTTATAGTGGATAATTTCGGAATATGTATCCAGAGATTTATTTTCTTTTCTTTTGAATGTTCAAGCATTGTCATGCCGGAAGCTGTCAATTG
>CBDVAV010000280.1:0-6599 GCA_965372055.1 uncultured bacterium
AATACGTAAGTAGCAGTATAGTTGTTAAGTTCAGTAAAGATATTGACAAAATTACTTCAGAAAAAGACAAAAAGGCTCTCTTTAAAATCATTCATACCTTAGGCAATCAGTTGGATTTTTAACTGCTGCAGTTATGGTTTGCCAACTAACAGTAACAAACGTGATGAAATAAACCACCATTAAGGTGCCAATGTAAATCCACGGGGTTATCTCTATGTGATTTGTAAAAAATTGCAACACTTGGTTCAGCAGGAAATACGAAATGGGCGTGGCAATTATTGTTGCCAGCAATATCAAAACAATGTATTCCCTCAAAAGTGTAAGTATCACTTTAGGGATGTTTGCACCAAAAACCTTACGGATTCCAACTTCCTTGGTTTTCTGCTCGGCATTAAACGCCGATAAGCCAAAAAGTCCCAGGCATGAAATAAAAATCCCGAATCCTGCTGCATATATCATAATCTTATTTACTGAGCCTGAATTCTCAAATGCTGGATGTGAAGTCTCGCTTAGATAACTATACTCAAAGGGATAGGCCTCATTAAACCTATTAAAAGTGCTGTTAATATAGGAAATGGCCTCTTCAGAAGAGGTTTCATCAATTTTAACAAACACCAGGTCACTGGCAGCAGAATGGGGCATTATCAATGCCTTAGCACCCAAGTTGAAAGGGAAAAAACTGAAATTTTTAACCACGCCTATAATCTGGTATTCTACTTCAAATAAATAAAATTTTTCACCAATGGGATTATCGTACCCCATTATTTTGACAATTTCCTCATTTACTACAATATCGTTTCCTGGGGTATCGTCTTGGTAGAATTTACCTTCGACAACCTGGATATCAAAAAAGTCGGTAAAGTTGTGGTCTGCCCATAGAACCCGCGCCAAAACAGTGTTGTCGGAATTCACATGGCCCCAATCAATTTCACCATGCTGAACCAATTTTGGGATTTCCGAAGCTGATGCAACCCCAACTATCGAAGAGTGGGCCAACAATTCACCACGGAATGCCCGGTAATTATCTGAAAGGGTACCTTGCGATGAAAGGTATACAACACCATCCTGGTCAAAACCATAATCCATTTCCTTTACATGATTAAATTGTTTGTACATTACCACCGTACTAATGATTATTATTATCGAAAAAGTAAACTGACTCACGACCAGGACCCTCCTTAGTGTTTTTCCCGATCCTCCTGAACTGGCATTGCTTCTCAATATCAAGGCTGGCTTGTAAGATGCCATCACGAAAGCCGGGTACGCACCTGCCAACAAGGTTATCATAAGTGTTATCGCAAGAAGTAAACTGATGAATGCCACATTGCCATATTCAATAATGATTGACAAACCGAACAAGCGGTTAAATTCAGGCATGAACAGTTCGGTTAAGACAAGGGCCAAATGCATTGCCAACACTGTGATTATTAAAGCTTCTGCAAGGAATTGCCCTATCAATTGGTGCTTTACTGCTCCACTCATTTTCCTGATCCCAATTTCTTTGGCCCTTTTGATCGACTTTGCAGTAGATAGATTGATGAAATTGATGCAAGCAATGATCAGAATCAAAAAAGCAACACCAGTTATTATATATACTGCAAAATAATTGCGGCTTTCACCATATAAATGAACATCTTTCAAGGGAACCAAAAACGGGTCTGTCTCTAGCTCCGACTGCCAAAAACCAAATATATATTCAGGGATTCTTGAACTTACCTCCTGGTAATCTGATGTTCGTGTCAACTCTAGAAAAGTATAATAGACGGTACCGCCATAATTGTCCGGTTCAAACCCAAGATCGTACAAGAATGCAAAGGGAACCAGAAAATCAAAAAGTATAGAGGAGTTTTTCGGCAAGTCTTCAACAATGGCTGTAACAACAAAATCATATTCATCATTAATGCGAATTGTTTGCCCAATGGGAGAACCATTCCCGTTCCAGTTATCGCCAAAATATTTGACCGCCATTTCCCTTGTCATCACCAGGGAATGGGGGTCAGTAAGTGCAGAATTTGGATCACCAGCAATTACAGGAAAACTAAACATCTTAAAGAATGACGAATCCACCGCCATTGCCGAGCTCTCCATGAACAATTTCCTATTATCCACACCTACTTCATATTTCATCAATAATTCCCCGGGACGCCTCATTCTAACAAAGTCTACAACTTCACTGAAACCTTGGTACAATGTAGCTCCCCAAAGCCCTCCAGTCCGGTCAGTCAAATAATTTGTATCATCAAATTGCACATTTTGATGAACCACGAATATCCGGTCCTTTTTTTTATGGAATTGATCATAAGACAACTCGTATTTCACCCAATTGGCTATCAATATTGTACACGATATCCCAAGGGAAAGACCCAACATATTGATCATGGTATACCACTTGTTCTTCCACAAAATCCTGATAGCGATTTTTAAATTATTCTTGAACATGATTGTTTTTTTTATCTTGACCATCAATAAATAGTCAAATCCCATGCCTCCATAATTTGTTTGAAATTAAACAATTCCAGCAACATTTCCATTTTAAAACTGTTGGTTTTTACAACACTATTGTTTTATTTTACAACAGTAAAACAGTTTGTTTCAAGCAATGAAAAACAACGGGAGTATTTTAATTGTTGATGATAATAAGGAGTATTTAGAAGCATTGTCATTAATTCTAACAGATCATAATTTCAGGGTAGATTCAAGCAACCGACCTGAAACAATAACGAAGCAAATTGCCGATCAGCAATATGATGTGATTTTATTGGATATGAATTTTGATGCCGGGGTTCCATCGGGCAATGAAGGCCTGTTTTGGATGAACAAAATCTGCAAAATCCAGCCATCTGTAACTATCGTGTTCATCACTGCTTTTGGGGATGTTGAGCTGGCAGTGAGGTCCTTGAAAGAGGGGGCAACAGATTTTATACAAAAATCGTGGAGTGAGGAAAAAATCCTTTCCACTATCAGTTCAGCCATAAATTTAAGCAAATCAAAAAGGGAAGCAATAAGCCTGAAGAACAAGCAGCTTCACCTTACACAGACCCTCGATGAATATTTCCCAATGTGCAAGGGAAGCTCCATTTTGATGAGCAAAATATTTGAAACCATTGAGAAAGTTGCCCCAACGGAGGCCAACATTTTAATATTGGGGGAAAATGGAACTGGCAAGGAGCTTATTGCCAGGGAGATACATCGATTTTCAAAAAGGGCCAACGAGATTTTCGTGAAAGTAGATGTGGGATCAATAGCCCCTACCTTGTTTGAAAGTGAATTGTTTGGCCATGTAAAAGGGGCATTTACTGATGCCCGGCAAAACAGGGCAGGCAGGTTTGAAGTTGCATCGGGGGGTACATTGTTCCTGGACGAAATTGGTAATCTCACCCTGGAACTGCAAACAAAAATATTATCTGCTGTTCAGAACAAGACAATCGTGCGCCTTGGATCAAATATGGAAACCCCTATTGACATCAGGCTGATTTGTGCTACTAATATGCCAATTTATAAAATGACGGATGAACAAAAGTTCAGGGAAGACCTGCTATACAGGATCAATACAATCCAAATTGATATCCCCCCATTAAGGGAACGGCCAGAGGATATCGCCGAGTTGATAGGATTTTTTGCCACGAAATATGCTGATAAATATGGAAAGGCAGTTAAAGGATTTAGCAAAATGTCTCTTGAAAAGCTTAAAAAGCAAAGTTGGTATGGCAATGTTAGGGAGTTGGAGCATGTAATAGAGAAGGCCATAATAATGAGTGACAATGAGATAATCAAACCAGATGACATAAGCTTTTTTTCAAGAAGTGGCAGGTCATTGGACAAAATTGAGTCTTTCAAATTAGAGGATAATGAAAAAAGCGTAATTGCCAAAGCACTCAAACAATTCAATTGGAATATGACCCATACGGCTGAAGCTTTGGGCATAAACCGATCTACACTGTACGACAAAATCAAAAAATATGAACTCTAACCAGTTTAATTTCAAATTTATTGTCCAGGTAGTCTTTATTGGAATAACCACCAGTTTATTTGCCTGGACAATCAATGAGCCATATCTGATGATCACCAGAATTACTCTTGGAGGAATTTGGATCATCCAGATCGTATCATTAATTATTTATGTGAACAAAACAAACCGTGACCTTTACCTTTTTCTCAAGTCATTTCAATACTCTGACCAAACACTATCCTTCAACAAAAAAGAGAACCTGCCATTCAAGCCATTGTACAATGAATTTAACAGGATTATTGAAGATTTCAAGGGCATCAAAATCGAAAAGGAAGCGGAACATCAATTCTTCCAATACTGTATTGAAAACGTTTATACAGGTTTAATTTCTTATGATAGTGAAGGACATATCCATCTGGTCAATGACGCCGCAAAAACTCTACTTGGAATCTCAGTTTTGCAAAATATCAGTGATCTTGAAAAAGTGAAACCAGGCCTATCTTCAGCTTTCAACAATTTACGACCAGGTGATCAGAAGCTAATCAAATTGAATAGAAAAAATGAAGTCTTGAGCATTACACTCCGGAGTTCCGAATTCAAACTCAACAAACAAACATTGCAATTGGTCTCATTACAAGATATAAAAGCAGAATTAGTTGAAAGCGAATTGATGGCCTGGAAAAAATTAATCAAGGTATTGACCCATGAGATAATAAATTCGGTAAGCCCGATCTCTCTTCTTTCCTCTCGGCTTATTGGAAAATTCAAACAATCCTTTTCCAAGGAGGTTTCTGATCCATCCGGAAACGATGAATTGCTGAGTGGTTTATTAGCCATTAACAAACGTAGCAAGGGATTATCTGATTTTGTAGAAAATTATCGCCAGATCAATAAGTTACCTGAACCACAAATTAAAGAGTTCGTTATTTACGGGCTTTTAAGTGAAATTCATGAACTCTTCAAAAAAGAGCTAGAAGAAAAGAATATCAAATTAACCATAAATTGCAAACCGGAAACTTTGAAAGTTGATGCCGACGAAAAACTTTTGAGCCAGGTTTTGATCAACATCTTAAAAAATGCTATTGACGCAGTTT
Source organism: uncultured bacterium (assembly GCA_965372055.1). Classification (GTDB taxonomy): domain Bacteria; phylum Bacteroidota; class Bacteroidia; order Cytophagales; family Cyclobacteriaceae; genus CBDVAV01. Next base: position 5,044 of record CBDVAV010000280.1, read on the forward strand.
CAAAATCAAATAGCCCAGCTATTTCCGTCTCTGCTTTCAGCATAGATGGGGAAAACAAAATAAGTTTCACCGATAACGGCGTTGGCATATCAGGGGAGGAATTTGAAAATATCTTTATCCCATTTTACACCACTAAAGATGACGGTTCGGGTATTGGGTTGACACTTTCCAGACAAATCATGCGAATGCACAACGGGGATATCTTGGTTAAATCTGTTCCTGGAGAAGGGTCAACGTTTACGCTCAGGTTGTAACGGTTTTCTATCCTTATTTATCTATGAGCCACTGGCATATGTGAGGCTTTCGCCTGATATATTTTTTAAATAATCAATTTTCAAATTCGATATCTGTCTAATATGAAAATAATCGTGGGCCAGCCAATTGGACAAAAACATTTTGGCAGTCATCTCTCCAAATTTGGGATGGCTGTAGGCATTGTCCCATTTCGGATCAACAAGTGATTCCAACCATTTAACAGACTGCTTTCTTTCATCAACAAACTTGTTTAGTGCTTCCGTATAATCCTGGCTAATATAATTGCGCTTTTTCACCCAGCCTTTTGGGTCAATTGGTGGCATAGGTTCTTTCGGGGTTTCCAATACGTGTCTTGTCCTTGCCCTAAAATCTTCACGTTCTTCGTCAATAAGATGGCAAATAATTTCAAGCAAGCACCATTTCCCTGGATTGGGTTTCCATCGATATTCATCCTCCGGTAACCCGGTCAATAATCTTTTGAATATGTCAGGGTTTCTTGAAAGTTCCAAAATCACTTTAGCGTAATTCATTTTATAAGCTTCATCAGTATTGCAAACATTCCGGTAAGTCTTCCCCTGCTAAATTTTTTCAAATACCAACCGATAGTGATCCATTATCTCTTGCTCAAAACACACCCTGTTGGGGCTTATTCTGAATATAGCTACTTGATGCCTGAATTCTTTATCTGTTATGATTTTAGGAATGAGGGATAAGTAAAGCCAATACTTTTTCAAATTAAACATTCTGAACTTCTTTCTCCATTGGCCTATGGTCTCAATATAATCCAGCCTTCCACTACTTTGAGAAATCAATTTAAAATGAGGCTCAGCGTTTCTTATTACCATTTCAGGGCCATAGGGAAGCCATGAACCAGGGAATTCTTTGATCATTAGGCCTAAAACATGTGAAGCTGATCCGTTTTTGGCATTTACATCTATATCTTTAAGATCAAGCATGTTTTTACTAAAAGTCATTGTTTGCATATAAAACCGCCCTCCACTAGGTAATAAGTGGTAAAGTGTTTGAAAAAAATCACTATATACTTTTTCTTGCTTTCCCTCTTTGAATTTTTCAACGGAACAAAAATGTTCCAAGCCACCAATGCAGGTGATGGCATCGAACATCCCAAAATCCTCTGGTTTTACATAGCGGCAATCTTTCACTAAAACATTCATTCCATTTTTTTGACTTGCATCTGCTTGTCCCTGCGACAAGGTTAAGCCAATACTTGTTGCCCCCCTTTCCTGGGTAATATACTTGGAAAAGGGTGCCCAGCCGCAAGCCATATCCAGCACCTTGCT
>CBDVAV010000281.1:0-6591 GCA_965372055.1 uncultured bacterium
ACTGAATTGAGCATTTTTCTCCCCTTCTCCCGAAAAAGTAAATATGCCAATTCCAGTAAAAAAATATGGCGACCATCTTAAATATGTATGTTCGCTCCGGAAATCAAGAAAGTGATATTCAATGGTAGTGGCAATTTCTGCCAACAATATATCGAAAGATTCACTTCTAAGTGCTGCCTGCTGGTCAATTGGATTATCGTCGCTATCTTTCAACATCCCTCCTGTGAACCCAATTTTCAAACTAACCGCATCACTTAAATTCGACCTGAAAAATGCTGCTATAGCTGGCCTATTATTTGTTATTTTATAACCTCTTTGAAGATCGCCTGTATAGGTTAACCCGCCAATACCAAATCCAATTTCTGATATCTGGGATTTAGCCTCATAGCTGTTGATAGCTAAAATTAAAATAGAAAAGATTAAAGTTCCTAACTTATGATGTCGCAAATTAAAACGGTTATAAATTACCTGAATTTGGCTCTTTTGGTTGTCTCCCCAAAAATGTAAGAAAATTTAAGACTGGTTATCACGTAAATGTCATTATCATTAGCTCCTCCCCTAATGTTATCAGGATGCTGATCACTACCATATCCTGAAAATACGGTGTATGGCTGACCGTCCAGCCCAAGATAAGTTTGAGTCCCCACTTTTGATCCTATGGCAGTGAAATCCCTGGCATCTCCCGAAATAATTGCGTTTGGTTCTTGGGATCTGTCTGACAATGCCCTTGCAAGCGGGTCGGCAAATGCACCTAAATCAGGGTAGAGGCCACTGACATCATCCAGATAATCAAAAAACAAATAACGGAAACCAATCTCAAAAGCAAAATCCACATTTGAATTTAATGCCCATCTTACCCCAAGGCCAAAGGGGATGGCAACTTGGATTAATTTATAAGGGTCAATATCATATTGGTCGCTGTTTTGGCCTTCGGTACCCAGTGGTTGCAGAGCTACCCATTCCCCAGCGTTAGAAAACGGGGAATCAAAATTGTGCACATCCACTTCAGGAACCTGGGCTTTTGGATTGTGATGTATAACCGCAACACCAAGAAAAGCATATGGCGTTACCGGGACACGGCTTAAATAGGATTGTGTATTTTCCAATAAATCAATCATTGCAATAAAAGAAAGTTCTTTAATGCGGTTTCTGAAATGTAAATTGCGCGTGTACCTAAAGATTGCATTTTCATCCGCCAATTCAGCTGATTTAAAATCATCCCCACTCAGAGTGCCAAAAGTAAAACCAACCCTAAAAGTATACCTGGGTCCAAATCTATGGCCATAAGTTAAGGTAAATCCTGGCCTGGTGAAGCTTAAATCTGTGCTTGTTGCATTGGATTTTGGTGCAAGGTCCCCGAAATAATTCATTGAATTAACGGCCAAAGAGAAGTAATCGTATTTGTGACCTTTGCCAAAACTAATTGAACCACCTCTATAATTGGATATCTTCCTGCTTTTCCTCTTAACTGCTTTACGGTTAATCTGGGAATACCCGATAGTTATACTGAGTATGGAAAAAATTAAAGTAATATATGCAATGTATTTTCTCATTTATCTTTCAACACAATTTGGCAAATTTAGCAATTGAATTCTGTTCTACAAATTCCTTTAGTTCCTAACATCATAACCCCATGTAAGTTTTTGTCTCAATGTATCAAAAAAGCTATGTCCGTCAATCTTTATTAATTTAGCCTTGAAGTCCTCCTTTCTTACAACAAGCTCAGTATTTGCATTAATTGTATGATAGCGGGAATCAAGGGAAACAAGTACTTTTTTCTTTCTGGACTCCATTTTGAAGGATATAATATTTTCATCAGAAACCACAATAGGCCGCGCAGCGAGATTATGTGGACTTACCGGAGTGATTATAAAACTATTTGAATGAGCCAGTACAATAGGCCCTCCACAACTAAGGGAGTATCCTGTTGAGCCTGTAGGAGTACTTACTATCAATCCATCTGCCCAATAAGAATTTAAAAATTCATTATTTAAATAAGCATGTACAACAATCATTGATGATGTGTCTTTTTTAAGGATGGTAAAATCATTCAATGCGAAATTATTCCCTTCGAATACTTCTTCCTCAGATTCCATCTTTATCAATGTTCTTTCATCCAAGCTATATTTCCCGTCTTTTATTGATGACATTGCTTTTTCAATCCCATTCTCTGAAATAGTTGCTAAAAAACCAAGTTTCCCAATGTTAATTCCCAATATAGGTTTTTCTGATTTTCCAACATGTGTAACAGTTTCAAGCAAAGTCCCATCACCACCTATACTGAAGTATAAATCAACATTATCCGGCTTATCATCAGGTTTATATATATTGAATGGATCAATCGTAACCGAAGACGAAGCAATTATCTCTGCATATGGTTCGGATATTACGAATTCAATCGCGTGTGCTTTTAATTGCTTAAAAACTTCATCAATTATAGGTTTGCTAGCCCTTTTGAATTCTTTACCGTGTACAGCAATTATCATGGATTCCAGTGAGATAGAAAATGCAAATAACGATTACTAATAATTTCAATCTGCCATTTTAAATATCCAGATACTTCATTAGAATATCCAAACGCTCTTTTTGATCATCCATTTGCCCTGTTTCTTGGTATTTTGCGATTACTTTATACTCAAATCGCTCTAACGTGGCAATTACATGGGTAATATCTGTTTGGTTGATCTTGACAGTAAGTTTTATTTTGGAAATGTCCAGTTCATCTTCCTTTAAACTCGAACTGAGGATTTTGGCATTGTTTGACTCTACCAGCCTCGCTATTTCAGCTAAGGAATAATCATTTGCACTCATGGATAATATAAATAGGCCTCCGGGAGCCTGCACAGCAGCCGTCTGTGCAAATGAGGTAATGGTATCATGGACTGTTATCACACCATGGTATTCTCCAAGATCATCCAATACGCCAACTAATTGGACATCATGGTCGGCTGCCTTTTTAATTATCTCAAAAAAATGTTGGTATTTTGAAACATAGCATTTCTCGGCGATCAAGTCAAATGAATCAATAGTGACCTCTAAATTATCATTCTCCAGAATGATCTCTTCTGATATAAGTCCTTTAAACTTGTTGTCTTCAATCACAGGTAACTGATTACACCTCAATTCTTCCATCCAAATAATCGCCTTACTAGCCGGATCACTCATTTTCAGAGGAGGTATCATTTGATTTATTAGTTCTTCTGCTATCATTATCCTAAGTTATATAAATTCCTCCAATATTGAATTAAACTTATCCGGATGCTCCATCATAGGTGCATGACAGCATTTATCAATAAATCTTAACTGTGAATTGGATAGTAACCTGTTAAACTCATGTCCGACGACTGGGGGGGTTATTGTATCGTTCAGTCCCCAAACCAATAATGTCTTGGTTTGTATTTTGGGTAGGTCGCTGGCCATATTATTTCTTTGGGCAGATTTTGCAATAGCAACAATTCTCAAACATTTTGGAATATTATTGGTTGTTTCAAAAATTTCATCAACCAGCTCCTTTGTAGCAGTATTAGGATTGTAAAAAGTATAACCAACTCGTTCTTTGATATATTCGTAATCCCCTCTTTTAGGGAATGAGCCCCCCATGGAATTCTCAAAAAGCCCTGAACTTCCTGTGAGTACCATCTTCTCAACGTTTTCAGGGTTTTTTAAGGTGTATAACAATGCAATATGCCCTCCAAGTGAATTTCCCATTAGTGTAAAACGCTCAAAATCCAATATGTCTATAAATTTCTCTAAAAATGCAGTTAATCCCTCCAGCCCGGCATTCCTAATTGGCATTTCATAAATTGGAAGCAACGGTATCACCACGCGATAACTCTCCCTGAACTTTACAATTACGCTTTCCCAATTACTCAAAGCCCCAAACAATCCATGCAATAAAAGCAGGATAGGCCCCTTCCCTTCATCTACATATTGGTATTCTCCCCTGTTCTTTATTTCGATATTCATTGTTACTAATATAATCTATACTGACTATTTACCTTCAATTTTGTCAGAAATTATCAAATCTTACTTTTCATAATTGAAATTACCAGTGCCAAAAAGCAACAATTATGTCTCTAGAAATGTTTTCACAAATTCAAAAAAATCCTCGATAAAAGGAAAAATGATGGTTAAATAACCAATGAAAATTGGTGCAAGGCTCTCAACGAGATGAAACAAGCCACCCTCATTTGTATAATTCTCAGGTATTGAAATTCCAAATGAGCTTGAAATCCAAATCAGCATACTTACTCCCAAAGCCCATTTAAAAATTCCCAAAATACTTCCTGCAAGATTATCCACGCTTCCCAAGATGGTAAGGTCAATCATTTTCTTAATCATCTTTCCAATAAAGTTAATGGCAATTATGATTACCAGAAACAAAAGTATGAAAGTCAAATATGGTAATATCATGCTGTTGATATCAAAGTGGTCGGTTAGTAATTCCATACCCCAGTGAAGTAGCTTGATTCCACCGATTATTCCTAAAATTAATGCCAAGATGGACACGACCTCCAAGAGAAAGCCTTTTTTGAAGCCGCTGAAAGCTCCAAAAACCAAGGGTATCAAAATTATTATGTCCAGGGCTTTCAAGATTATGACAGTAGTTTTCTTACCGCTGCTGAGATAGATTTTCCATCAGCTTTGCCTGCCAGTGCTTTTGTGGCATAACCCATTACCTGACCCATTTCCTTCATGTTTGTGGCACCAACTTCATCAATTATCTTTTGAAGCTCCTTTTCCAGTTCACCTTCAGAAAGCTGCTTCGGCAAATATTCTTGGATTACTTCAATCTCTGCAATTTCTTTTTGGTAGAGATCATCCCTCCCTTGCTCTTTATATAGATCGGAAGATTCTTTTCTTTGCTTAACCGCCTTCATCAATAAACTCAATTCCATATCTGGGGTTAATCCATCTCTATTGCCCTTTTCCGTCTCGGCCAATAATATCATGGATTTGATGGCCCTTAATGCACGCAGTCCATCCTGATTTTTGGCTTTCATTGCAACTTTGATATCTAAATCCACTTCCTCTTTCAAACTCATATTTTCAATTATTTATATGTCAAATTATCTATCTTGCACAAAAATATAAATAATAGATGGGATGACGAGGCTTAGTGTAAATATTAACAAATTAGCTACGTTGAGAAATGCACGGGGGGGCAATAATCCAGATATTATTAAAGCAGCTATTGACTGTGAAAGATTTGGTGCACAAGGAATTACAGTACATCCTAGACCCGATGAAAGACATATCCGATACGAAGATGTGATCAAGTTAAAGGATGTTGTCACCACTGAGTTTAATATCGAAGGTTACCCCGATCAAAGGTATATGGAACTGGTGAGAGAGGTAAAACCTGCCCAGGCAACACTAGTCCCAGACCCCCCCGATGTTTTAACATCCAATGCTGGATGGGACACGCTTGAATACGCAACCTTTTTGCAAGAGATTATCCTGGTACTGAAGCAACAGAATATCAGGACTTCATTATTTATTAATCCTGAATTGAAAATGATTGAGGGTGCAGCTAAAACAGGATCAGACAGAATTGAACTATACACAGAAATGTATGCCAGTGAGTATACTTCTGATAAATGGGCAGCTATCAAATCTTATAAGGAGAGTGCCAGTCTGGCACTTGAACTCGGTCTGGGGTTAAATGCAGGTCACGATCTTGATCTGAATAACTTAAAGTTTATAAAAACTGAAATCCCTGCATTAGCGGAGGTATCTATTGGGCATGCTTTGATTTGTGATGCAATTTATCTTGGTTTGGAAAACACCATCCAACTCTACCTGAATCAATTAAGATAGTGTCCCTTTATTTTAGAGAGATAGGTAATGGCCCACCGATGATTATTCTGCATGGCGTATTTGGTTCATCGGATAATTGGTTTAGTGTAGGAAAATCATTTGCTGAAAACTGGAAGGTTTATCTAGTAGATCTAAGAAACCATGGTCAATCCTTCCACAGTGAAGAGTTTAATTATTCTGTGATGGCCAATGATATAAATAACTTAATTCAAAAAGAAGGATTAGGCAGACCGGTAGTGGTTGGTCATTCAATGGGTGGAAAAGTGGCCATGCAACTCGCTGTTAATCAACCTAATCTCATCAACAAATTGGTAATTGTAGATATAGCCCCCAAAAAGTACCCTATGCATCATAAAACCCTTGTGGAGGGGCTACTTTCCATTGATTTAAAAAATATAGGCAACAGGCAAGATCTTGAATTGCGCATTTCCAGATTTGAAAATAACCCCGTGGTAAGGCAGTTTCTAATGAAGAATGTGGGCAGGGACAAAAGCAGTAATTTTAGGTGGAAACTTAACCTGGATTCAATTTACAACAATCTCGATAAACTAAGTGAGGCCCTGGATTATACCAATCCTTATCTCGGAAAAACTCTTTTTATAAAGGGAGAAGATTCAAATTACATAAACATTGAGGACGGGGACTTGATACATCAGATTTTCCCAAATGCTAATATTTTTTTAATTCCAGAGGCAGGTCATTGGGTGCAAGCAGACCAGCCTAAACAGTTTATAAAAATAGTTGAAGATTTTCTTTTAGAACCTTAACCTG
>CBDVAV010000282.1:0-6576 GCA_965372055.1 uncultured bacterium
CCTTACTTTACCTTCAGGCTCGCCGGTTTAATTGCGGTTACTGCCCTGGTGCTAAAAGAAGACTACACGGTTCCAATTAATTTTTCGCTATCCGGTTATTATAATGGGATTGGAGACCTGTTTACTGTTAATGAAGATTACACTACATCTGAAGCATATTATAAATATGGCAGATATTATGGATATCAAAATCATAGATCAAATTATGCCCTGGCGTATTTATCGGAAAAACAAAATAAAGTTTATGTGGCAAAAGAAATGTACAAAGACGCCATTGAAAAAAGGCCTTCAGCTTTTGCTTATGTGAACCTGAGCAATATATATTTGGATGAGGGAAAGTTTTTTGATGCATTGTTTACCCTAAGTGAGGGATTGGAAAAATTCCCAAATAATGGGGCGATCCTGAATAATATGGGGGTAGTAATGGGGAAAACAAATATCCTGGATTCTTCATTATATTTTTTGGATCTGGCATCAAAACAAAAAGAAAGTCGGCAGGCAGCGGGCGCCAACTATTTAGCCCTGATAGGGAAAAATAAATTGGATATAAACATTGACTCACTTTACGAACTCTATTATACCAAAAACTCCCCGGCCCTTGTTAATAATTTTCTATTGCTCAAAAATATGGAGGGTGAGAACCTATCGGAAACTATCAATATCAGTGATTCAATTCTCAACAACAATTCTTCTGCTTATTTGATTAATACCGGATTTAATAGTCCAGGGCAAATGGACTCAACTGATTTCAAAAGATTGAGATCATTGGCTGAAGTAGAAGATAATTTCCCCTACAGGGAGACAATATTGCGACTTTTAGCTTTTTCATTCTATCATAACAACCAGATTTATGAGGCATTTAACTTGATGGAGAATATGGCCAATGAAAGTTTGGCCAGGTCTGGATATTACTACAATACCCTTGGGGTATGGTCTATGGAACAGGACATTCCCGGATTGGCCATACATTATTTCAATTTGGCGTTAAATTCATTATTCCCCGAGAGTTTTCTCAACAGGGCAGTGGCATATTTGGAGGTAAATGATTTGGAACAGGCAAAGATAGCTTGGGGAAAACTACAAGGGGGTGAGACAAAAGAGGCGGCTTTACAAACCCTTAAAGTACTTCATATAGACAATGTGGATTCAATACTGGCCAAGCCAGACAATTTAAAATACCAATGGTTGAGGTATAGGTTGAGGTTTATTAACGATGAATTGTTGGACCTGCTAACCGATAATTTCGAAAATGAAAACTACAAAGCAAAGATTTATTTTGACATTGCAAATAATTACTACAGGGATGGGAGGTATGATAAAGCGGGAAACTATTTTCAAAGAGCGTTGGAGACAAATTTCTCGGATTCCGACCTAAATGAGGAATTGGCTTGGTTTGAGCTAAAGCTGTTGGTGTTAGAAAGAAAGATGGATATATTTCAAACCAATTATAATAATTATAACCACGAGTATGTGCTTAATACTGGGGAAAAAAGATTGCTTGGGCTATTATATGAAGCATTAATTGAAGAGAGGAATGGGAATATGGAAAGTGCAAAATCGAAATTTGAAATACTAGGGAAAAGCAACCCGTTTAATATTTTAACCATGCAGGAATCTGCACGGTTCTTTAATTCCATTGATGAGGGGCTTAAAGCTTATGATATTTTAGTCAATGCATATTATTTTAACCCTACTTCAATTCCTTTGGTTAAAACTTACGTGATCCAAAGCTTTAAAGAGAATTTAGATGATTTTGCCGAAAGTGCATTACAGGAACTTCAGGGCAGGTTAGAGCCGAATGAATTTGAAGAGCTCCTTGAGAAAGCCCGCTCATATCAGAAAGAAGTGGAATGGGAAGTGGAAGAACTTGATACCATAAATTAAACGTACATTTGGTATAAAGCCCCGTTTAAATAAAATGATTTGTGATACCAGGGAATAAAGAACTGTTTTGCACTTGCTTTTCTCAGGAATTTGGAACTGTTTCAGTATTTTTGTAAACAATAAAATAGGACTATGGCCAGGATTATAGAAACCACGGAAATTTCCCGGATCTATCAAATGGGAAGTGAGATAATTAAAGCCCTGCAATCAATTTCCATTAACATTGATAAAGGAGAGTACGTGGCATTTATGGGTCCTTCTGGTTCTGGCAAATCAACACTTATGAATATCATAGGTTGCCTTGATACCCCAAGTTCCGGCACCTATATCCTCAACAGCAATGATGTCAGCGACCTTACGGAAAATGAATTGGCCGAGATCCGAAACAAAGAGATTGGATTCGTTTTCCAGACTTTCAATCTGTTGCCCAGGGCATCTTCTTTAGAAAATGTTGCCTTACCACTGATATATGCTGGTTATGGAAAAAGTGATAGGGATGAAATGGCCATGGCTTCACTGGCAAGCGTTGGGTTGGATGACAGGGCCAAACATAAACCAAATGAGCTTTCTGGAGGACAACGCCAAAGGGTAGCCATTGCCAGGGCATTGGTGAACAATCCCAGCATTATCCTGGCAGACGAACCAACTGGTAATCTCGATTCGAAAACATCTTATGATATCATGGATTTGCTTCAAGTTCTGCACGACAGAGGAAATACAATTATTATGGTAACCCATGAAAAGGAGATATCCCACTATGCCCATCGCATAGTGCATCTGCGGGATGGGCTAATTGAATCTGATACCCCTAATCCCAATATTACCAAGCGAAGATCTTCCACGGTTGAAGTCAGTTCATGAAAATATATACCAAATCCGGGGACCAGGGTAAAACTTCCCTTCTCGGTGGCAAAAGAGTCTCAAAGGCAGATGTGAGGATTCACGCTTACGGGACAGTAGATGAGTTGAACTCTTATCTCGGATTGCTTAGGGACATCGATAGTGACCTTGCCCGAAAAGACTTTTTAAAAAATATCCAGGATTCACTGTTTTCAATTGGGGCAATTTTAGCCGCCGACCCCGCTGGCAATAAAAAGATAGTGCCATCCATTGAGCTGGACGACATTCAAAGCCTGGAAAGTGAAATTGATAAAATGGAGGAGTCGCTGCCAAAAATGAAAAACTTTGTTCTGCCGGGTGGACATAGTTTTGTTTCATACTGTCATATTTCACGTTGTGTTTGCAGAAGGGCAGAAAGATGGATCATACAGCTAAATGAAGATCAGCCAGTTGACGGGCATGTGATCATATATATGAATCGCTTGTCTGATTATTTGTTTGTATTGGCCAGGAAAATAAGCCAGGAACTCAAGTGCGAAGAAATCCCCTGGAAGCCCCGTGGGTGATAAGAACCCAGAAATCAAGTGAAAAATATGTCTGGAATCCATTCCCTATATCAGTAAGTCAGGACACAATAAAGGAAAGTAATAAAAAAAGTTAAAAGTGATATTAATATTACCAATGAGCTAAATAGTGTATTTTTTTAATTCTCTAATTGTAATTGTTGTTTAATATTAATGATTGTATCGAGTCTTTTACTTTACTTGATTTATTTTACCAATTAACCCTTGGCCTTGATCAAAATTGTAAAAGATTAAGGACTATCAGTATGGCAACTTCCACTCTTACATTAAAAAGATACGAAGATATTATCAACCTCATGCCAGATGGTATAGTCATTGTAGATCCCGAGGGATTGATCGTGGCCTCTAACGGTCAAATTGAAAAATTATTTGGCTACAAACAATCTGAACTGATCGGAAATAAAGTTGAGTTGCTTATTCCCCAAAAATATAAAAAAGGCCATAGGAAATATAGAGGGGATTTTGTCAAAAGCCCTCATGTCCGGCCCATGAATATTGGCAGAAGGTTATTTGGTATAAGTAAAAGTGGCAATGTAATCCCTGTTGATATATCGCTAAGCCCGTTAAAATTAAATAAGCGGGTTTATACTATGGGTGTAATCAGGGACGTTACACATTATTCAGAAATGGAACAAAGGTTAAGGGGCAGTGAAAAGAAGCTAAAATATAAGATTAAAGAGTTGAATACTTTTTTTTACAAAACGTCACACAATTTGAAAGGCCCAATTGCTTCAATTATTGGCTTGTTGGCATTGGCAAAAAGCAGAAAGGGGGATTTAACACCAGAGGAAAACCTGGAACTGATATCCACATTGGTTCAGAAATTGGACAAGGTTATTAGTGAGCTATCAAAATTATCCAAAATTGAGAAAGGCGATCTTGAAATATCAGAAATAAAATTCGACGACATTATTGAAAGAGTGCTTAATGACCTAAAGTATATTCCCGGATTTGAACAATTGCGGATTAAAGTTTTGAATAAATTAACAGGCACGTTTTATAGTGATGAATCAACCGTCATTTCAATTCTTCATAACTTAATTGAGAATTCTGTCAAGTATAGAAACAGGGCAAAAAAGAATTCAAGATTAACGATTTCTATATCCAAGCTAAAAGTAAAAGACAAGGTAAAGATAAGAGTTACAGATAATGGGCTGGGTATTCCAAATAAATTGCAAGATGATGTTTTTAATATGTTTTTCAGGGCTTCCCAGATTTCTGATGGAAGTGGAATGGGACTTTACATTGTAAGTACAGCAGTAAAAAAATTAAAAGGGGAAATTCAACTTAAAAGCAAGTACAGGGAAGGAACTGACATAGCTGTTTATTTGCCCAGCCTTAACAAATAAGTTTTATATTGGTATTTTAAAAGTGGACATGAATATCGTTTATATAATTAATGAAGTTACAAGTTTATTTATATAGGATATCCCTGGCTACAAGTATAATTGTATTCAATTCAATTGGTGCATATTCAACCTCATTTTTCCAAAATACTGATACTGTTACAATTCACTTGGGGTGGCTTCCTCAATTCCAATTTGCCGGATACTATGCCGCACTTGATAAAGGATTTTACGAGGAGGTAGGATTAAATGTAAAGTTGAAAACCCATGATGTTAGTGAAAATAGCGTTGAAGCCGTTTTGTCTGGGGTTGTTGAATATGGAGTGGCCACCGGCTCAATGTTATTGGGGAATACTAACGTGAAAGAATTGACTGTATTGGCAGCTTATCAACAGCAATCGCCCGTGGCTTTAATCACCTTGGAAGATTCACCAATTGAGAGACTTAAAGATTTTCAAGCAAAAAATATCGTGGGTGGCACTGAAATAAAAGCCATGTTCAAGGGAGCAGGTGTAACGGTTGATTCGATAGGGTTGCCAGTTGATATAACTGAAATAACCCGCCTTGAAGATGGAAAATATGATGCGATGAGTATCTATATTATCGATCTGCCGATTTTACGCGATCTATCTGATTCATCATTCAAGATATTCAAGCCCAGTGACTACGGGATTAATTTTTACGGGGAATGCCTCTTTACAACAAGGAAAGAATTACTCAATAATCAAGAAAGAGTGGAGAAGATAATTTCAGCAACCAAAAAAGGCTGGGAGTATGCCCTAAAAAACAAAAGCGAAATAGCTGGGGTACTCCTTTCTAAATATGGTTCATCACATACAAAAGAACAACTAATGGAGGAGGCAACAATAATGGAAGAATCATTAATAATTCCTTCATTGTACGAGATAGGGAGCATGCAAAAAACCAAATGGAGGGAGATGTCAAAAGCCCTTAATGTACTCGGGATAATCAAAGAAGATATAAATTTCGATGATTTTATTTACGAGAAAAAGGAATTTGCTGGCAACCCACTTCTTAAACGAATCTTAATAGCTGTAAGCCTGATTGCTTCTCTGGTAACTGTTGGAGCCGTTGCTCTGTTTATATTTAATCAAAGATTAAAAAGAGCTGTAATATACCGGACCAATGATCTGAATGAAGCATTGGACAAATTAAATATTGCATTAATAAATGAGAAAGAGATATCGGATCACCTGGAAACAAAGGTTATTGATCGAACTGAAGTTATCGAGGAGCAAAAAGTGAAACTGGAGCTAATAAATTCCCAGCTGGAAAACCGTGTTAGTGAAAGGACCGAAATTTTGCAAAAGGCAAACCAGGAACTGGATAGGTTTATATATAGCATGACTCATGACATTCGTGCGCCATTGGCATCAGTGCAAGGCCTTATAAGTGTGATTGAACTTGACCCCGAAAAGAAAGATGAATATATCAAACTCATTGGTGATAACGTGAAGCAGTTGGATAGCTTCGTAGAAGAAATACTGGAATATACCAGGAATACGAAAAAAGACATGGAATTGGAACAGATTGATCTGGATTCCCTGGTTGATACGGCGTTTGAGGGCATGAAATACATTAAAGGTGCGGAAAGGATTAAACTTATTAAAGATATCAATTTCAACTCTCCGCTGGTAACAGATAAGACCAGATTATTCGTGGTGCTTCGAAATCTTATTTCCAATGCAATTAAATACCAGGATAAAAACAAGGACAATCCTTTTGTGAAAGTGATTGTAAAATCTGACAATAATAAAATAATTGTGACTATTGAAGATAATGGAGTGGGAATACCCAAAGAGCACCTTATTAAAATATACGATATGTTTTACAGGGCTACTGATATTTCAAAAGGCAGTGGGCTAGGACTGTACATCGTTAAAGAAATAGTAAGTACAATG
>CBDVAV010000283.1:0-6522 GCA_965372055.1 uncultured bacterium
GTAGGCAGTAATTTTAGAAAAATGACAAAACATGTATTAACATAAAAACAAGAACCATGAGAACACTAATCTTGACTTTTCTATTACTTTCTCTGTCTACGATGATAGAAGCACAGACATTGAGCAAGAGGCAGCTAAAAAAGATGAATAAGGCTGCATCATCAATTTTCAAAGGACAGTGTCCATTAGAAAGAATCAATTGGATGGAAGTTTCCGAGGGTTATGACAGAAACACCTTGATAGCTCTTGCTACTGAACTTGAAGCAGCTGCGAAAGCTGATGCATCGAAAATTAAGGACATTGCAGAAGGCAAAGTATCAGGTAAGGTTAAAGGAGATTTTTCCAATACAGTTGAGAAAATTTCACAGAAAAAAGTGAAAGTTTCACAAGAATTTTATGAACAATATTTAATGATGCGGACACCCGTATGCAATATTTACCAATCAGTTCAAAGTGGTTTTTACAATAATAATCCTACAGCTCTAATGAAAGCACAGGAGAAATTTATTGAAATGAATGATAGCTGGCTAAAATATATTATGGAAGAGGAAAAAAAAAGCCAACACTAATCATTGAAAGTGTTAGAGATTCTCTGGTCTTATTCACAATCAACAATAACAATCCTGACATAGATTTAATCATTTCAAGAATTTATCTAAAACATAATACTCAAGAAGTACAGAAAGCCGTTGGTTGGGCAGCTGAATGGCAGAATAGAGTAAATTTGGGTAAATATGTGATTGACAGAAATACTAAAAACATCTATTTATCACCAGACTTGAGTACTCTAAAAATTGATAGAGGAAGTTCAGTAAGTTTTTCGTTCGCCATAGACCTTGAGAATGACAACAAATATTTGGAATGGAATTCAAACTCAACATTGGTAATTGAATATATTGGTAGAAAAGCTTTAAATATTTTGAAAAGTGATTTAAATAACAGGTTAATGGTTTACGAAAAATAGAGAACTGCTACCAACAATGTATATAGTTTATGGCGGATAAAGTGCAAAATATGAGTGATTTAGCATCGAGTAAACATCATCAATAATTGAAGATTTGGTGTTTTGAAAACCGTCACAAAGCCATATACTAAGCGTTATCTCAAGTCCTTCTCTTGGCGAATAAACCTTCCTGCCAAGCCATAGGGTAAGCGGAATTTGGTATACATAGCCCCCTCACAATATTTGTTTAAAATCTAGCAAAAATATATTCTTGGAAATTAGAACATAAGAATATGAACCGATTATTCCTTGTGCAAATATGCTTTTTTGGCAAGTAATGTCTCTTCACTTTCAACGTTGTCAGGGTCTGAAATGCAACAGTCTACAGGGCAAACCGCAGCGCATTGAGGCTCATCATGAAACCCATTGCACTCCGTACATTTATCAGAAACAATATAAAAAAATTCATCGGAAACAGGTTCCATATTTTTGTTTGCATCCACCATGTTGCCAGATGCATCCTTTACTTCTGTAAGTGAAGTCCCCCCCGCCATAGACCATTCAATACCTCCTTCATATATTGCGGTATTTGGGCATTCAGGTTCGCAAGCGCCGCAATTAATGCATTCATCCGTAATTATTATTGCCATTGCTCTTTTATCTTTCTTTTATATTATGAATTCTATCTTTGTCACTGGCTCTACAAAATTATGAACAATTGAATTGTTATCAAGCGATTGTAAAATAAATCATGGATCTTGAACAACGCCTAAAAGCCTTTATTGAACTTGGAAAACTTCTTGATAATTTGGATGTGGCCGAGTTGCAACAATTAAAGTCCAAAGCAATTAATGAAAACCCATGGTTTACCAATGAGAGTATCGATTTAGCACTAAAAGGCATTGGAAGTTATCTGGAACAAAGCCAATTGATTACCTGGCTGGATGCTTATTCCATTCAATCAAAAAAACAACTTGATGTGGGAATCATTATGGCCGGAAATATCCCCCTGGTGGGGTTTCATGATTTTTTGTGTGTTATAATGTCTGGTAATTCAGTCCAAATAAAAATCAGTTCAAAAGATTCAATTGTCACAAAATTTCTCTTCAATAAATTAATTGAAGTTGATCCCGGCATGAACAATCAATTTCGGTTGGTCAATAAATTGAACAAGGTAGATGCCCTCATCGCTACGGGAAGTGATAACAGTGCCAGGTATTTTAATTATAATTATAAGGATTGCCCCCGATTGATCAGAAAAAACCGCACCTCTGTCGGCATAATCAAAGGGGATGAAACGCCAGATCAATTAAAAAAACTAGGTGACGATATATTTCTATATTTTGGATTAGGATGTAGGAATATTTCCAAATTATTTATTCCAAAGGGTTATGATCTCAGTGCTGTCATTGGCAATTTTGATGCATATAAACATGTGATTGGTCACAAAAGCTATGCAAATAATTATCAGTACAATAAAATAATATTCTCGATGAAAGGAATTGATTTTCTCGACACCGGATACCTTCTTATCAAAGAAGATAAAGAACTGGTTTCGCCGATATCAGTATTGTATTATGAAGAATATCAGAACATAAAAAATTTGAGAGCTATTTTAAATCAGAACAAAGACAAAATTCAATGCATTTTGACCCAGGATGGATGGTTTGACAAAAGTGTTCCATTTGGAAGAAGTCAATCCCCGGAATTATGGGATTATGCAGATAATGAGGATACGATGAAGTTTCTAATTGATAATATCAATTGAAGCAGAATATTACCCTCTCAAAATTTCAACCCAGCCCGTGTAGCTTTTTCCACTAACTTCCAGTTGGAAGAAATACAATCCATCACCTAATTCTGTAGCTCTCCAATTATTCTGGTAATTTTTACTTTGGAAAAGGATTTTGCCCCACCTATTGGTAATGGTAAGTGCCGCACCTGTTTCTGGTAAATTAACGATAAAGAAAGTATCATTTATGCCATCCCTGTTAGGTGTAAAGATATTAGGGATAAACAAAACCATATCAACAGCAACATTACCTGTAAAAGTATCCAAACATCCGTTGGTATCACTTACTGTAATGTCGTAATCACCTGCAAAAAGATCTTCAAATGTATGATTGAATTGACCCGAAATACTATCAAATACCACATCTTCTAAATCTGTTTGCAATTCCTGGCCAGGAACAAAAGGGTTTGTTAATAATGCCTGTACCTGGTAAGGGGATTGACCGCCGAAGATATCAGATACCGGTAATGTCCCTGAATTTAAATTTGCGAAAGAAGAAACCCCAACCAAAATATCTGCAAAGAATCCACTGGCTGGCTTATTAATCGTAACTGATACGGTGGAAGGACATATGTCATTGGCATTATCCCTTATGTTGAGATCATAAGTGCCATTGGAAGGCAAGCCAAAAATTGTATCCCCAGCAGAAAATTCAAACCATTCAACTCCATCTATTGAATATTCATAAGGATTGGAACCACCAGATAATATTTGTATTACCGCTGCCCCGCCATCAACATCATTAAAACAGAGGGCATCAATAAAATTGCTGGCCATGGCTGAAACGGTATTGTCAATATTTGCTACAATCACTGTTTGCTGTTCTATACAACCATTAGCATCCCTAACTTCCACATTATACGAAGCAGCCATTAGGTTGGTGAAAACACTATTGCCCATTTGTGTGATTGGCCCACTTCCATCATCTATTGAAAATTCAAATGGAGCCGTACCATTGGCCAATGACAGATTTATTTCTCCATTAGCTTGTGAACAGGTGGTTTCAATAACTTGTGGTGTGAGTGTTGGACATGGAATACTGCAATCTATTACCGAAACCGTAACCATCACTGGTTGTCCCTCCAGACATCCATTAAACTGGGTGACATAAAAGTCAGTGATCCCTGGAACTGTCATGTCCAAATTGGTGGCATCTGGAATAAACGTACTGCCTACAGCTACTTGAGTGGTAAGATTTTGATCGGTATACCAAACTAGATTTGTTCCAGATGCTGTCAAACTTGGAAAAGGATCATTTAGACATTGATTAAATAAGATTGTGCTTACTGTGGGCAAATCACTAGGCGGTAATACTTCTACGTTCATTGCCGAGGCAGCACTCTCGCCACATCCGATATCCTGAGTTACAAAGAATGTCGTGATACCAGAACTTGCCATATCCAGTGCTGTATTGTCAGGAGTATAATCAGTACCTGAACCAACCAGGTTCGTAAGTCCAGCATCATCATACCATTGAAGATTAGTGCCAACGGCATTTATTGTCGGTGAGGGATCATTTAAGCAAGCTAACAGATCCCCAGAAGTCGTTGGAGGTCCAGAAATGACTAATACTTGAACTGTAATAGATGCTATATTGCTTACACAACCATTAACTGTAGCCGTAACATTATACACACCATCAGCAGTTAAGGTAACTCCTGAAATTGTTGGATTTTGTAAGGTCGAACTAAAAGAATTGGGACCGTTCCAGTTATAGGTGGCCCCAGAAATATTGCTTGCCGTTAGGTTCATATCATCACCCACACAAACTGGCCCATTACTGCCTAAATTAGGGACGGTTGGTATTGCATTCACTGTGGTTGTAATAGGACCATCTCCGGCGGTACAACCGTTTCCATCAGTAACTGCTACAGTGACTTGATCTCCACTTACCAAAGCTGGTGAATAGGTAATTGATGCACCGTTTTGGGCACTTATGCCATTTAAGAAGAATTCATAATTCACTGCCGTGATACTTGTGGCAGTAAAGGTTACTGCATCACCTGCACATATGGTATTATCGGCATCACTACTGGCAAGGGTAACAGTGGGCAAAGGATTAACAGTGGTTGTAATCGGGCCATCATTGGCAATACATGCATTCCCATCGGTAACTGTAACTGATACCTGGTCGCCATCTGTCAATATTGGGGAATAAGTATTAACGGCACCATTTTGGTCACTTGCTCCATTTAAGAAAAACTCATAATTCACTGCCGTAGCACTGGCAGCGGTAAAAGTTACCACGTCACCAACACAAATTGTATTATCTGCATCACTACTGGTAAGGGCTACTGTTGGCAAAGGGTTAACAGTTGTAGTAATCGGGCTATCATTCCCTGTGCAACCGTTTCCGTCTGTAACTGTTACTGTAACCTGATCACCATTTACCAAGACTGGGGAGTAGGTATTCGATGCACCATTTTGGTCACTTGTTCCATTCAGGAAAAACTCAAAGTTTGTTGCAATAGGACTAGTAGCGGTAAAAATCACTGCATCCCCCAGACAAATTGTATCATCGGCATCGCTGCTGGTAAGGGTGACGGTGGGCAAAGCGTTGACTGTTGTAGTTATCGGGCCATCACTGGCAACGCAACCATTTCCATCTGTAATGGTCACAGTGACCTGATCTCCATCGGCCAAAATTGGAGAATAAGTATTCACGGCACCGTTTTGGTCACTACTCCCGTTCAAGAAGAACTCGTAATTTACTGCAGTGGCACTAGTAGCTGTATAGGTTACTACATCTCCTAGACATATTGTATTGTCAGCATCACTGCTGGTTAGGGTTACTGTTGGCAATGGATTAACAGTGGTAGTTATTGGCCCATCAATTCCTGTGCAACCATTTCCATCAGTAACTGTGACTGTTACTTGATCGCCATTGGCCAAAACCGGGGAATAGGTATTAGATGCACCGTTTTGGGCACTTGTGCCATTTAAGAAGAACTCATAATTTACTGCAGTTGCACTGGTAGCCGTAAATATCACTGCATCACCTAAACAAATTGTGTTATCCGCATCACTGCTGGTCAGTGTTACAGCAGGTGAATTTACAGTAGTTGTAATTGGGCCATCACTGGCAATACAACCGCTGCCATCCGTAACTGTGACGGTGACCTGGTCGCCATTGGCCAAAACAGGGGAGTAGGTATTTGATGCCCCGTTCTGGGCACTGCCGCCATTAAGAATGAACTCAAAGTTGGTTGCTGTGGCACTGGTAGCTGTAAAGATCACTGCATCACCCAAACAAATTATATTATCTGCATCGCTGCTAGTGAGAATTACGGTAGGTAAAGGATTAACAGTGGTAGTAATTGGACCGTCATTGGCAGTACAACCTATGTCATCTGTAATAGTAACTGTAACCTGATCACCATTGGCCAACACGGGGGAATAGGTATTTGATGCACCGTTCTGGGCACTGCCACCATTCAGGAAAAATTCATAGTTTACTGCTGTGGCACTGGTGGCGGTAAAGGTCACGGCATCCCCTAAACATATAACATCATCTGCATCGCTACTGGTAATGGTCACCGATGCCGTATTTACTGTGGTTGTTATTGGGCCATCACTGGCGATGCAACCGTTTCCATCTGTAACTGTGACAGTGACTTGGTCGCCATTTGCCAACACAGGTGAATAGGTATTTGATGCACCGTTCTGGTCGCTGCCGCCATTAAGGAAAAACTCGTAGTTTACTGCTGTCGCACTGGTAGCTGTAAAAATCACTGCATCACCCAAACAAATTGTATCATCGGCATCACTGCTGGTAAGTGTAACTGTT
>CBDVAV010000284.1:0-6494 GCA_965372055.1 uncultured bacterium
CATCCTAGGAATTGGTGGCATGCAACTTATTGTGGCCGAATCGCCTGGCATTGCTCCAGACAAACAAAAGCCCCGCATTAAAGACACAGCTACAAGATTATGGCTAATCTATATTGGCTTCACTGTAACAGAATTGATATTATTACTTTTGGGAGGAATGAGTTTCTATGATGCTATAAATCATTCACTCACTACCATTTCTTCTGGTGGATTTTCTGTTAAGCAGGATAGCATTGGGTTTTACAAAAGTCCTTTTATTCATTATGTGATTGTCCTTTTTATGCTGGTCGCAGGCTCTAATTTTGCGCTCAGCTATTATTTTTTGAAAGCACAATTCAGGAAGCTCATCAACAATGAAGAATTTCGCTATTACATTGTATTCATTTTGGGAATCACAGCCTTAGGCTTCCTGACATTAAGGCCACTTGTATCCCACGGAAACGAGATTACGTTCAGGCAGGTTTTTTTCCAAGTAGTATCTATTATTACAACCACCGGGTATAGCACTGCGGATTATACAGGTTGGTCACCGTTTTTAACACACCTGTTCCTCGTCCTTATGTTTGTTGGAGCTTCGGCTGGATCTACTGCAGGTGGGGTGAAGTTAATTAGGCACATCGTGTTATTTAAGAATAGTATTTTAAGCATGAACAGGGTATTGCATCCAAAAGCCATTTTCCCAGTGCGCATTAGCAATAAATCAGTCAATCCAAACATTATCTCTCAAATCTATTCTTTCATAGCGATGTATATGCTCATTTTTCTTGGGGGTGTCTTGGTCTTGTTGTGGTTGGAAATTGATTTTACCACTTCCATAGGTGCAACAGCAACTGCTTTAGGAAATATCGGCCCTGGGATTGGAAATGTTGGACCATCTTTCAGTTTTGCACAACTTCCCTTGGCAGCGAAGTGGGTCCTATCTTTGTTGATGCTACTTGGAAGGCTTGAGTTATATACTGTATTAGTGCTTTTCACTACCTTTTTCTGGCGGAGGCTGTAAATTAGGTCTTGCCAGTCACAATTTTTCTCACGCATTTTTTAGGGGGGGGGTAATGTAACACTATTCCGAATCGGATGTATTAGTAGATACAAAATCATAATCCATACTTAAAAATTTAAGACGATATCTTTGGATGATTTATTACCAGGAAGATCTTGGGCATTGACCAGAATTCGTACCCCCTTTTCACAAACAGCATCTGTTTTGGTTATATAGTTCCATCTATTCTCTGCACCAGTTGAATAGGCCTTCCCACTCTCAATTTCCCTGCCATCCAAGCAAGTTATGGTTATATCCACCCCATGTACTTTGAAATTATCCGTTACTATACAACTGATGGTATGCCCTTCTTTTCCATCATATCCATCTATGTACATTTTATGGATTTCAGGGCCTATCAAAAAGTCCTCTGCAGCTTTGGAAAAGACATTTTTGTATTCTTCACCCTCATCATAAATCTTCCGCTTATCGGGGTCAGTTATGGTATCATGTGCATAGGTTACAGCATCAGTCATTTGCTCATGGTGATCATCAGCCAATAGTACTTCCCCTGCCTGATCTATTATTCGCTTATGCGCAAGCCTGACCAATTCCATTTCCTGGGCTTGAACAATGGCATCTTGGGCCAAACTAAAGAAAGAGCGTTCACCAATGTGATCTATCACATTAATTCGTCTAAGCAGATCTTCCACCTTTGGCGGGGCATTACATACAAAAACATCTTTATCATCTGATTTGGCCTTTATAATGAGATCCTCCAGAGCATAAGCCCCGGATAAATCTACCATGGTCACCCCACTCAAATCGATTACCAGGATATCATGTTTGTCCGCTTGTTGATAAGTGGTTTCAAGTGGTTCTATTGAGCCAAAGAAAAGAGGGCCTTGAGGTTTTAGCACTTTAATTTTGTTTTTTACTTCATCGGCAATAAGTTTTTTTTCTACATTGTCAAGATACACTACCTGATGTTTGTAAATTCTGCTCATTTCTTGGACAAACCGAAAGAAAGCCAGTACAATCCCTACTGCCATGGCAACAAGTAAATCCTCGAATATAGTAACCACTAAAACAAGCCAAAACACGATCATATCTGTCAAAGGAAGCCTATGCAAAACAGGAATAATGCGGTAATCAAGAATGTCTATCCCTACTTTAAATAGGATAGCAGCCAAACACGCCATAGGGATACTCTCGGCCAGAAAACCTAATCCCAGCACTAGCGTCATTAAGACTACTCCATGAGTAACGGCAGCTAATGGCGTTCTTCCTCCTGATTGGATATTGGCCACGGTTCGCATGGTTGCGGTAGCCGTGGTTAGGCCGCCAATTAATCCCGCGACAATATTTGCCAATCCTTGGCCAAAAGTTTCCCGGTCACTACTGTGTTTTTCCCCGATCATATGGTCTGCTACCACACAAGTGAGTAATGAATCAAACACCGCCAGTCCGGCCAGTGACAGTGCAGGAATAAAAAACTCCCCAAACCTGGACCAATCAGGTAGGTAAATGTCAGGAAGCCCTAGGGGTATTTCACCAATATAATCAATATCAAATTGAAAATAATTTGCTATACCTGTACCCAATAATAGAGCAATAAGTGGGGACGGGAATTTTTTAAGCAATGGCACCCATTTTCCAATCTTAGGCCACAAGAACAAAATGAGCAAGGTGGGAACGGCAACTATTAGTGCCTGCGGACTGGCATTCATGACAGCATAGGGAATATTGACAATAGCTTCCATTATCGAACTTGGAGCTGGCAATCCTAGAAATGGGTTGAACTCCAACAACATTACAATCACTCCTATGCCACACATAAACCCCGCAACAACCGAGTAGGGGGTATAATAGATTAACCTTGATACTTTTAAGAAGGAAAGCACAACCAATATAAGGCCACTAAAGAAAATGATACTAAAAGCCACTCCCAAATCCGGTTCGCCCGATGCCAGCCTATACCCTACCATAATTGCGGCCAGTTGGACCATTTTGGGGCCTGTGGGGCCGCTAACCCCAACTATTGAGCCACCAAATATCCCTCCGATAATCCCACCAGCTATAGCTCCCCATATACCGGTTATTGCCCCTAATCCAGACCCTACGCCAAAGGCCAATGCCAGTGGTAAAGCTACAATTGCCACTACAATACCGGCCATTATATCCTGGCTGATATTCGTATGCATTATTTTTATGTTGGTCCAAGGGTTAATTTCTTTTAACACATCTACAGCAAGATTTTTAATATAAAGCAGATTATCTTTGAAATCAGGCTTTGGAACATTCGTGTTGTTTCCCATAGTTGTCAGTTGTTTTAGGTGGAATTAGCATTGAAAAAAAGTGGAGGGAAAAGTGGTTCGAAATAAAAGACCTAAACCCAAAATGTCAAGTCTCTTATTGCCATCAATTATTGTCAGCGATTGAGAGGGATCCTCATCCCCGATTTGAAACTGTAGGATTAAAACCGGGTGAACAAGCAGTGTAGGAGCAAGGTATTTATTCACCATGGATGTACAGTGATTCTTTTAGGAGCTTATTGATCATATAAGATTTACTGTTAACGTCATAACAATGGATACAACCATGAGAGGTGCCTAAATACTCTTTTATGCTCTTGATGTATTTGGGATTGTCAGAGAACTCCCCAATCAGTATTGGTAGACTTAACGGTAAAATATCAGAAGACACATCTTTACTGAAATAATAATTTGCTACAACTCTTATTTTAAACTCGCTTCGAGATGCATTCAAGGGATAATCAACTAAATATAGAACCATTGCATCGTTTTCAATTATTTTGTAATGAACATTATTTTCAATTCTCCAATCAAATTTCTTACAGTCCCTATATCCCCAAATGTCTTTTTTTTTAAACTTCTTAATTGACTCTGCTTCTGATAGCTTTATGTATTTGCTATTATAAAAATCATAAAGGTCTTCATTTGACAGCTTCAAAGGACAAGGAATTTGGTAGTTTGTAATTCCATTTGTAAAATTAGATTCTTCATAGTAGATGCCGCTTTGGGCCTGTGCATTGGATATGATCCCTAAAAGAACCAGAACTATAATGTACACTTTGGCAATTTTGATTAATTGTAATTTCTTAAACATAATTTTCGATTGGTTACTTTGTCCAAATAAAGAAAGGAAGGAAAGCTGAGTTAATTCTGAAGTAAATACTATTCTCAGTCTATTGGGTACGATTCCTATTGTTTATCAAAATGTTTCTATACACGGAAAATGTCTTCTTGATTAATCTCCTATTTAATTCATCATCCAAAGTTGAATTTGAGATCAAAGTTGATACAAGTTATATCTCAAATCTGAATTAAGGCTGAACTCTGTTTAGGGATTCATGGGAATTCTACTACTACTTCATGAACTTTATCTTTATAAGAGTATCTGATTTCCAATTGATATAATTCACATATTTTCTTTACCAATGAAAGCCCTAAACCTACTGAATCAGAAGAATTTTTGCCCTTTTGAATCTGAGAAATAAGTTCTTGGCCTCAATATTTAAAGGGGGGCCACTGTTGGAAATCGAGAATTGACTTTCGGCCACTTCTATATTTATAGAACCTTCTTCAAGATTGTGTTTGATTGCATTATTAATTAGGTTTGAGAATAAGATATAGGCAAGGTCTGGGTTCAAAATCAGAATTGGATTCGCCATTATTCGCTTGTTCAACTTGATGTTTTTTATCTCAATTAATTCGGATAGGTTAGATAATACCCTATTTATTATTTCTGTTACATTGACAATTTCTTTATGCACATATTGTCTGTTTTCAATTTTAGTCAATAATGTCAGCCCATGGTTCAATTTTGATAACCGGTTTGCTGCTTCATATATCCCTTTAATATCCTGCAATATTTTATTGTCTATATTTTTAGTTTGCAATAATATTTCTGCTTTAGCTATTATTATAGAAAGAGGGGTTTGGATTTCATGAGAAGCATTTTCTGTAAATTCTTTCAAATTAAAATAGTCACTTTGGATTCTCTCTATCATGGCATTAATAGTCAGGCGAAGGTCCTTGAATTCGTCTATTATACTCTCATTTTTGATTTTCTTAAATGGTAAAGAAATTTCAAAATCCCTCAGGTGATTCATGATTCCATAAAATGGGATCCATATTTTGTGTGAGATAATTCTGTTCATCAATATTATAGTTAAAGCCAGTCCACCCATCAGCAAAAGCATAATTTCACCAACACCCTTGATTAATTCTTCATTTGGCACCAAGGGTTTTGATATTGTAATCAGATATGGCTCTCCTGCCACTTCTGTAATAAATTTTATTTGTCTATAGCTTATCTCTTTTTGCGTATTTCCATCGAAAATCAAAGTATCAATCATTTGATCATTCATATTGATATCCCTTTCTATTGGGTCTATTTCAATCTTGTCCCCAATATTTAAATAATAACTCTCCTGGAGGCCTTCGAACGTATTTAATTCATATATAAATTGATCCTTCTCATCATGCAGCCTTTCATTGAATTGTTTATTTATGATAGACTTTAGAATCTCATAGGAGAGAATACTTCCAAGAATGAAAATCAGGAAAGCGAAAAAAAAATAATAACGGCTTGTGAAATTAAGTAACTTCAATCTGGTATAAATTTGTATCCCACTCCATAAACAGTTTGAATATAATCAGCCTTTCCAAATTCCACTATTTTTTTTCTCAAATTCTTAATATGAGTGTAAATGAAATCGAAAGAATCTGCCATATCCATATGGTCTCCCCAAAGGTGTTCTGCAATTGATTCCTTTGTTATAATCCATTTTGGATTTGATACAAAATAAAGTAGAAGTTCATATTCCTTCCGGGTCAATATAATTTCTGTATGGTTAACAAATACTTGCCTTTTGTTGGGATCAATTCTAATCTCATTAAAAACAATATCAGTTTGACCTTTAAAGTTTTTGCGTCTGATAATTGCTTTAACCCTGGCATTCAATTCAGCCATATCAAACGGTTTCGTCAGATAGTCATCTGCCCCGATTTCGAGGCCCTTCAATTTATCTTCTAGAGCATGCTTGGCTGAAATGATTATTACCCCGGACAATTTTCTGCTTTTTTTCAATTCGGAAATAACATCAAGTCCATTTCCATCTGGTAATCCAATGTCTACTAAAATACATTCATAAGAATAAAGGTTTATTTTTTCTGTAGCCTCTGCAAAAGTTGAAACTGTCTCAACATGATATCCTTCATTTTCCAGATAATCAGAAATTGAATTCAATAAAACCTTTTCGTCCTCAATTAATAAGATATTCATTTTTTCCGCTTCGAAAACATAAAGTTATTTAAATCCAAATCATAAATAATAATTTTATTCAACTTGCAGTCTACCCTAAGACTTTGCCTTCAATTTCATGGATTTCCAAGTGTCTTCCTTTCATCATTTCAATATCCGAAATTCTTTGTTTTAGGGTATAACAATTATTAATCAATTAATTTTAAAAAGATAAAACATAGAAGTT
>CBDVAV010000285.1:0-6493 GCA_965372055.1 uncultured bacterium
GGGAAGTGCGGTTACCATGGTTTTATGTTTTCTGGCCATGTGTTTCGCTTCATATTATTTCGGAAGAAAATATTTTCCAGTTCCTTATGATCTGAAAACAACAGGCATTTATATACTCGCTGCGCTTTTTGCAATCTATACTTTTAGACTGTTTGATTTTAACAATCAAACAGTTGGAGAGGTATTTGCCGGTATAATTTCAGTTGTGTTCGTAGTTGTAGTTTTTATTATAGAGAGGGGAAAGATCAACTCATTAAAATAAACTTAATAGGATTCCATAAAATATTAAGAACTCAATTTTGTGAATTTTCGTTAAATTTGCGACAATGCCTCTTATTTCACAGTGCATCAGAAATCTTTAAAAATAATTAGAACGATATGAGGGAACGGGATTTTTATATTGGAGTAATTTTCTTGAGCCTTATTTTGTCTAGTACCAATCCTTTAGAGGTTTGGGCTCAGAAGAACAAAAAAAGGAATGAAAGCACCAAAGAATTGTCAGGAAGTGACAGAAGAGAGGCTGAGTATTACTTCACCGAAGGTCAGAAATACTATATTCTGGAAGATTTTGCCAAGTCATTTGTCCTTTTTCAAAAATGCCTTGATATTGACAATTCTAACGCTGCATCACATTATAAAATCGCCCAAATACTTTTGAAGGGCGATGAAATTGATAAAGCATTGGTAAGTATCAATCAGTCATTAAAACTCGAAAAAAATAACAAGTACTACTATTTGCTGGCTGCAGATTTGTACACGCGCCAATCCGATTTTGAAAGTGCCGCGGAAATTTATGAGGAACTGATCCGTAAAATTCCTGGAACAGGAGAGCATTACTTCGATTTGGCTGCAATATATCTTTATCAAAATGAACTTGACAAAGCAATTACAGCATACCAAAAAATAGAGGATAGGTTTGGTATTAATGAACAGTCAACCTTTCAAAAACAAAAAATATTATTAAAACAAAATAAGCTTGAAGAAGCAATTGCCGAAGGAAGGAAGCTCATTGCTGCATTCCCTGATGAAGACACCTATGTCATTTCACTCACCGAGATATTGATCTCCAACGAAAAATTTCAACAAGCAGTTGAGCTTTTAGAAGGACATCTTGAGAAAAACCCCTCTAATTCCCATGCACGTTTAATATTGTCAGATGCTTATTGGAAGCTGGGAAAAATCAATGAATCAAATGAAAACCTTTCGGTTGCATTTAAAGATCCTGGCGTGAACGTTAACATGAAGGTTCAACTTCTCAGTAAATACATCAGTAAATTAAGTGATCCGTACATTAAAGATCTGGCCATCGAATTAGCGACATTATTGATTGAAATTCATCCCGATAATGCCTTGGCCAGAACCACATTGGGAGATATTTATCTTCAAGCAGGAAGTAAACAAAAGGCAAAGGAACAGTATTTGGAATCAGTGAAATCAGATGATTCCAAATTTGCAGTTTGGCAGAACCTTTTAAATCTGGAAATGGAGCTAAATCAAATTGACAGCGTATTGGTTCACTCCGAACAAGCGCTGGAGCTGTTCCCGAACCAGAATGCACTTTATTACTTTAATGGTTTGGCAAATTACCGGAAAAAAAAATATGTTGAGGCAGTTTTCTCACTGGAACAAGGCAGAAAATTATCCTCATCAGATTTAAAGCTAAAGATATTCTTTAGTACTTTGCTTGGAGATGCATACAATTACCTTGAAAATTATGAAAAGTCTGACGAAGCATATGAGTTGGTACTCACAGCTGATCCCAATAACTACGGCGTGCTAAACAATTACAGTTACTTTTTGTCTTTGAGAAAAGAAAAACTCAACCTCGCGAAAAAAATGTCGGCGAAACTTGTGAAGGAAAATCCGGAAAACCCAACCTATCTTGATACACACGCCTGGGTGCTGTTTATGCTTGAGAACTATAAGGAAGCAAAACGAATTATGGAAAAGGCCTTGAAGAGCGTCAATGTAAATGGTACACACCATGAACATTACGGGGACATCTTGTATCGGTTGGGTGATATTGATGGAGCCGTGGAGCAATGGAGTAAAGCAAAAGGATTAAATTCAGCTTCTGAGCTGATCGACAAAAAAATCGCCGATCGAAAACTCCATGAATAAATATTATTTACTTTTTTCCATCCCCGTCCTAATTGCTGTATTTTCTTGTAGTAAAAAAATTTCAGGCATTACCCTGGATCCTGATATCTCAAAAGACTTTTATATCAATGAATTTAAATTTGATTATTTCACATTAAAATCAAAGATAAACCTGATTGATGATGGCAAAAAGCAAGATGCCACTGTTTTGTTCAGGATCAAAAAAGACAGTATCATCTGGTTTAACATTTCAGGAAGCCTGGGAATTCAGGGAATGAGAGGGATTTTGACAAAAGATTCAGTTAAGATACTGAACAGGGTGGGAAAAGAATATAGCGAATATGACTACAATGAACTGAGCAGGTTGTTTAAGTTTAACCTGAGTTATGACTTGATAGAGGCCATTATAGTAGGTAATCCACCACGAAAGATCGAGGCCATTGACGAAGCTAAACTAGTAAAAGACCAGTTCTGGATAACCCAAAAGGAAAATCAGTACAACATTTTAAGCAAAGTAAATTCGGCCACCAGAAGATTACAGGAAGTAACAGTTACCGAGGACTCCACTGGAAATAAACTGAATTTGGAATACAAAAATTACCAAATGAACGAGCAACAAGTCTTTCCATTTTCCTGTAATATTTCGTTAATTTATGAAACAAATAATGGGATCATAGTGACCAAGCTAAATATTATTCACAATAAGGTTGAGATTCCCGACAAACCTCTGAAGTATCCGTTCAATATTCCCAATAAATATGAGCGCAATAAATAAGATATCGCTAATTATCTTATGCTTGTTTTTACCTTTTCTATCGCTTGCCCAAAAAAAGAGTAAAGCTCAATTAGAAAAAAACAAGAAGGAGAATTTGCAAAAAATTAAAGAGGCGCAATCAATATTGACGGCTACCCAAACAAAGAAAAACTACACAATGGGGCAACTTAGCGCTATCTCTGAGCAAATTGATATTAGGGCAGATCTAATTGAAGCCGTTAAACAGGAAATTGAAATCATTAATGATGATATGGAAGAAAACAACCTCATCATCACTTCATTACAGGAAGATTTGGACGATTTGAAGACAGAGTACGCTGCAATGATCTATGCTTCCTACAAAGCCAATAAATCCAATTCTCAGTTGGCCTTTTTGTTTGCCGCTAAATCATTCAACCAATTATTGATGCGAATGAACTATATGAAGCAATATGAAAAAGCCAGGACAGATCAAATTAAAGAGATCAATTACATCACCTCAACCCTAGAAGAGCAGTTAGTGGAAATTGAGCAAAAAAGACAAGAAAAAAACACCTTGCTTGAAGATCAGCTAGAGCAAAATCGAAATTTGGCAGGATTAAAAAAACAGCAAAACAATATAGTGAAAACCTTGGGCAAAAGGGAAGCCCAGTTGAGGAGAGAAATTACCGCCCGAAGAACCGCAAATGAAAAGTTGGAAAGAATGATTGCCTCTATAGTCAGGGAGGAGATAAGAAAAAGTTCGAAAGGTAGTTCCAATAGTAAAATATCCCTTACACCCGAAGCTAAGCTGCTTTCAGATAATTTTGCCGGCAACAGATCAAAACTCACCTGGCCAGTGGCCTCTGGTTTTATTTCCAGGGGATTTGGCAAGCAGCCCCATCCAGTATTAAAAAAGGTGATCTGGGAAAACAAAGGCGTAAATATTCAGACCAACGAGGATGAATCAGTGAGATCAGTATTTGATGGTAAGGTATCAGCCGTATTGGAAGTTCCTGGGCTAAATAATGCTGTTCTAGTGAACCACGGTGATTATTTCACTGTTTATGCCAATCTAAAAGAGGTAATTGTGAAACCTGGCCAGAGTCTGAAACATAAAGATCAACTTGGGAAAGTTTTCACTGATAAAGATGGAATCTCGGAACTTCATTTTGAACTTTGGAAAAATAATCAAACTTTGAATCCGCAGTCGTGGTTGCACAGGAAATAACCAGTTTGGTCATATCCCTTCTATATTAATAATATAATTACTTATCTTTACAAATTAGTTCACTAACCATTAAACCCCATAATTGATATGTACACTGTATTTGGATTTTTTGGAAGTTTGGGAGGATGGGAAATTCTTCTGATAGTGTTGGTCCTTCTAATATTTTTTGGGGCAAAAAAAATACCCGAACTTGCAAGAGGTTTGGGGAAAGGTATAAGGGAATTCAAGGATGCCACCAAGGAAATTAAGAACGAAATTGAAGAAGGGGTAAAAGATGATCCTCCTGTTAGCGGAGATAAATAGAACACCACATTGGCTGAATATACTTCTTTAAAACATCTTAAAGAAGACCTTCGACAAGGTAATACCACCTGCACAAAAATTGTTGAAACTTGTCTTCAAGCGATCAAGCAAAACCAGCATTTAAATGCATTTCTGGAAATTTTTGAATCTGAAGCCTTGGACAAAGCAGCAATGGTGGATCAAAAAATCAATAATGGAGCTCAAGGGAAATTAGCCGGGATCGTGGTTGGAATCAAAGATATGCTTTGCTATAAAGGACATAATATCAATGCAGGCAGCAAAATATTGAGTGGATTCAAATCAAAATATTCTGCAACAGCAGTAGAGAGGTTGATCAGGGAAGATGCAATCATTATTGGCCGCCAAAACTGTGATGAATTCGGTATGGGATCATCGAATGAAAACAGTGCTTTTGGGCCTGTTTTAAATTATCTGGATGAGGAAAGGGTGCCAGGAGGTTCATCGGGGGGTTCGGCGGTGGCAGTTCAGGCAGGGATGTGCCATGTTTCAATTGGAAGCGACACTGGAGGTTCTGTCAGGCAACCTGCGGCCTTTTGTGACTTAATTGGGATGAAACCCACTTATTCCAGAATATCCAGACATGGCTTAGTAGCTTATGCCTCCTCTTTTGATTGTATAGGAATTATTTCAAAAAGTATAGAGGAAAATGCAGCAGTGTTACAGGTTATTGCCGGTAAAGACGACTTTGATAGTACAGTGTCCCATAAATCTGTCCCCAACTACAATACTGCTGGAAATACCACCAAGAATCTCAAAATTGCCTATTATAAAGAAGTATCAGAAAGCAGTGAAATCAATGTGGACATAAAGCATAACTTTGAAATAACATTGGAGATTCTTACTAAACAAGGCCATGTTGTAGATCAATTGGAATTTCCCATGCTCGAAAGAATATTGCCAACCTATTATCTGCTAACCACCGCAGAGGCAAGTGCAAACCTATCAAGGTATGATGGCGTTAGATATGGATGCAGATTTAAAGATGATACTGGCTTGGAATCTATGTACAAAAAAACCAGGAGCACGGGATTTGGAAAGGAAGTAAAAAAAAGGATCTTACTGGGAACTTTTGTCCTCGTTGCAGATTATTATGATGCATATTACTTAAAAGCACAAAAAGTAAGGAAATTGTTTAGGGATAGCACCAAGGAAATATTGAACAAATATGATTTCATAATTACACCAACCACCCCAACTACAGCGTTTAAAGTTGGGGAAATGGATCATAGGTCCTTGGATATGTATTTTGCCGATTTGTTAACTGTTCAGGCTTCGGTTACAGGTTTGCCTGCAATATCAGTTCCCAATGGATTTGGGGAAAATCAAATGCCTATCGGCATCCAGGCAATGGCCGATGATTTCAAGGAAAAAGAGTTATATTTCTTTGGTGATTATTTGATGAACCTTAATTAACATAATGTGATAAAGCAACTAGCTGTCGGGATATTTAGTTTAATCTGTTTTGGGGGACTTTTAGCCCAAGTTAATCAGCAGGATACATTTGATTTAAACCTAAATGCAGACTTTGACTACATACCGGGATTCCTGGATTATGATCTTGTAGAAGACAGATTGGGCTGTATGGAAGGGGCCATTCCCCTCAACTTTAATTCCAGGGTTTATGCATTCGTGAATTATTTTGCTATCAAAGATAGAGAATACACTAGGATGGTGCTAAAAAGGGCCACATATTACTTCCCAATTTTTGAAAAATACCTCAAAAAGTACGGCTTACCAGATGAACTTAAGTATTTATCAATAATAGAATCCGGATTAAACCCCAATGCGGTATCAAGGGTAGGGGCAGTAGGCCTTTGGCAATTTATGCCCTACACGGGCCGATCATACAAGTTGCATCAGGATTGGTATGTGGATGACCGTAGGGATCCAATCAAAGCTACAGAGGCTGCTTTCAAATATATGAAGCGGCTTTATGATATGTTTGGGGATTGGGAACTGGTAATGGCAGCATATAATAGTGGGCCTGGAAATGTTCGAAAAGCAATCCGTCGATCCGGTTATAAGAATAAGTTTTGGGAGATATACCGTTACCTGCCAAGGGAAACCCGTTCTTATGTTCCACAATGGGTGGCAATATATTATGT
>CBDVAV010000286.1:0-6437 GCA_965372055.1 uncultured bacterium
GCTAAATATTCCGAATCAGCGTTGAGGTTTTGAGCACCGAGGTAAACAGAGATATTAGGATAACTGATCAAAGCACGAAGTTTCGTTGGATTGGAATCCCCTAATTCACTGAACAACATAAAATGATTGGCACCCGTTCGCTTCATAGCTGGCTGAAAGACATTGTTTAAATAGTCTTTCAGTAGGGCTTGATTCCCGCCAAATTTTAGTTCGTAGGTTCTGATTTCATACAATTCCTTTTCAGATGTCTGATCTTTACGTGGCATCGGTGTACTTACAGCATAGGAGAGCGGAATAGCAGAAGCCACCGCTGTCGATTGAATAAATTTTCGTCTTTTCATTTTTATATATTTAATCTCAAATTGCCTTTTTTTGGTGATAACATAATAGGGAGAACTTGCTCTCATTTTTTAGAAGCTATAAACGTATCTATTTCTAGTGAATGTTTCAAGATACTGGTAAGCAAATTCACATTATCTTATGTCAACGGTGATCTATTCAGGAAACGCTTGCAAACGTTTATATGTCAATACCAACTGATCTCCATCTTTTTGTTTCATGATAAGCTGATCGAATTGGAAGGAAATCAAGAAAACTTGATATTCTTCATCCTTGTTGAAGTTTAGCAAGCGAAATTCTGGTCTGTGACCATCCATGTGCCAATAGCCATTGGCAAATGTCTCATCGGGTTTTCTCATTCTATAGAGCCTATCTGGCCGAATGAAAAGATATTGTTTATCATTGGGGTCAAAATCCGATGAAACATCTTTATCCTCCTTTTTTACATTTAGCAGCCCCCATAGTCCAGTAATTCGATCAGCAGGAGACATGGGCAATTCATCTATTTTAGCAAGGGTCACTACCACTTTCATTCCATCTTCCAGTCTTTTCCAAATCATGTTATTGCCTGAAAAGCTTACCTGAAAAGCACCGAACTCATCTTTTATGCCATTCTTATTCACTGGGAGATATTCCTTCGCTTTTTTGTCAAAAGTCCAAGTGCCAATCGAGTTTTGAGTCCATCCATTCCCAGATTGAAAAGTCTGATCCTTATTGATTTTAAACCATTTTGCCACGGGAGTCATGGTACGGTCGCCAACTGAAACTTTGTTGACTTCCCAAAAACCAGTTACTGATTGGGCCCTTGATTGTAATGCAATAAGTAAAGATGCTATGACAAGTGAAATGACTTTAGTTTTCATATTCTACAACTATCGTTTATTGCTACCAGTGTAAATCCGTAAAATCTGTGTTACCCGTGTTCTATTGGTTAGTAGTAACAATTTCAGCTTTTAATAATTTGTCCAATTTTGGAAACTCTTTATCTAAATGTTCATTGCCTCCACTTAAGATTTTACCTTGTTTCCCACCCCTCATACCGCCGCCTGCACTTTCATCATATCCCGCATATAATTGTTCCACATTGTCCATGCCTTCTATCACCAATCCCAGTGGGGCAAAACCCTGCTCATCCAATTGCTCATTGTCTTTGTAACTAATAAATAACTGCGTGGTTCTGGTATTTGGCCCAGTCATGGCATAGGCAATATAACCTTTAAGATTGCTTTGTATCACAGGATCATCTTTAATTGCCCTGTCTTGCCAAACCCGGGTAACGGCTGGATTTCCAGGGATACCGAATTGGGCAATAAATCCTTCTCTCACCCTGTAAAACCTGGAATTGTCAAAGTATCCCAACCTAACCAGATTATAAAATCTGTTAACACCTATCGGTGCCCAGGCTTTGTGTATTTCAAGTAAGAATTCACCTTTGGTTGTTGAAATTTGAACATTGAACTGTTCGGGGGATTCCTCTTTCCATGCTTTATCTTCAGGGTTAAAAAGTGCTTCATTGGATGCTCCTTTCTTTGAACAAGATATCGTCAAGAGTGCTATTAATGATAAAAATAAATAGGTTTTCATATTGGATAACAGGGTACTCACAGTGGTATTTGCATTTATCGGGTATACAATTTAAAAGTACTTAAAAAAAATATAATGAAAGTTAATTCCAATTTATGTTAGTATGTATTTACCCTCCCTGATGAGCAATCCTGGTCAATTTGATTTTCTCCATACGGCAAGGCGAGCAGATTGGAGATTGGAGATGGTGCATTGGTTAGCATTATTGAGTATTAGGATTTGAATTTCGCAACTTGAAACCTGGAGCCTGCTCCAAAGGAGTCCCTATGGGAAAACCCGAAACCCTGAACCCGCTCCAAAGGAGTCCCTATGGGAAAACCCAAAACTCAAAACCCAGAACCCTCCTTCGTGTACTTCGGCGGGCAAGCCTGAAACCCTACTCCTGATACTTCCACTTAATATTGCAACCCACGCTGGGGATTTGGTTTTCACTTACAGGATTACCCTCAATTACGCTATCCAATGCTGCCCTCAAATCCTTGCCATTCAGAGGTTTTTCATTACCAGGCCTTGAATCATCCAGCTGACCCCTATATACTAGCTCCATATTTTTATCATACACGTAAAAATCGGGAGTACAGGCGGCATTGTAATCCCGGGCTACTTGCTGTGTCTCGTCATATAAATAGGGAAAAGGGTATCCCCATTTTTTTGCTTCATCACGCATATTGTCCGGAGAATCCTCTGGATAATTTTCTACGTCATTGGAACTTATCCCGGCAAAAGCAACCCCTTGCTCCATATAATCTTTTGAAATTCGAACCAATTCTTCCTTAACGTGCTTAACATACGGGCAATGATTGCAAATGAACATCACAACTGTAGCAATTTCAGACTTTACATCATTTAGCGACATATACCTGCCCGATACGGTATCATAAAGCTCAAAATCCGGAGCAACAGTCCCTAGCGAAACCATCTTAGAGGGTGTGAGTGACATCGGTTTTTATTTAGATATAAATCTAATCCTTAATTCTATTTTTTCTAAATTAAAAATTCCATAAAAATGTAAATAAAAAGATAGTATTGTACCGAGAACCTAAAGCACACTTTTAGTGATAAAAAAAATACGGGAATTAGAGAAAATCGCCATTCAGCTTGAGCCTGAAGCACAACAGAGAAAATCAATGCGCGACCAGGTTGTTAATTATACTGAGAAGTTCCTTGATAACCTGGATGGGATGAAAACTTACGAAAGTTCAGAAGGTTTGGGAAAAGGCCTTTTGGATAGCCCAATAGTTGATAAGCCAGCTGACATGTCCGATCTCATCAATCTGGTAGATAAAAATGTTGACCACGAAGGGATCAACCCGGCATCGGGAAAGCACTTTGGATATATCCCTGGGGGGGGACTGTATGCATCTTCATTGGGTGATTATTGGGCAGATATCACCAATAGATATTCAGGAATATTCTATGCAGATCCCGGATCGGTAAGGATGGAAAACCAGTTGATTCGCTGGATGGCAGAAATGATTGGTTATCCCAAGGAAGCTTACGGCAACCTTGCTTCAGGAGGGAGCATTGCCAATCTAATTGCCGTGGTTACCGCCAGGGAAGCACATAAGATAAAGCCTCATCACATCGCGAACAGTGTAGTTTACTTGTCAGACCATGCACACCACTGCATCAAGAAATCCCTCAAGATTGCAGGTCTTGGAGATGTAGTGGTTAGAAAATTGCCATTGGATGAAAAATTCAGGGTCAAGCCTGAAGATTTAAAAGCACTAATTGAAAATGACCTTAAGAAGGGCCTCAAGCCCTGGCTAGTGGCAGGATCGGCGGGAACAACCGATGTTGGAGCCATCGATCCCCTGGAAAAAATGTCTGAAATCTCAAAAGAATTCGGGCTTTGGTTTCATGTTGATGCCGCCTATGGCGGTTATTTTATGCTTTGTGATGGAACGAGAGAAAAATTCAAAGGCATTGAAGCCTCCGATTCAGTAGTAGTTGATCCCCACAAGGGTCTATTTTTGCCTTATGGATTGGGCGTTTGCCTTATCCGTGAAGGATATAAAATGAAAGAAGCTTTTACCGAGTCGGCCAATTATATGCAAGATGCCTTTGAAAGTGAAGAAGAAGTGTCCCCGGCGGATGTTTCCCCGGAGCTTACCAAACATTTCCGCGGATTGCGGTTATGGCTTCCTTTAAAACTACATGGAGTAGCTCCATTTAGGGCTTCGCTTGAAGAAAAGTTATTGTTAACCCAGTATTTTTATCAGGAAATTCAAAAAATACCGGGGTTTGAAGTTGGACCAGAGCCTGAGCTTTCAGTGGTAACTTATTGGTATGTTCCTTCTTCGGGTGATATTAACGCATTTAACCAGGCATTGATCAAAGAAATACATAAGGATGGCAGAGTATTTATTTCCTCTACCATGATCGATGGAAGATTTACCCTAAGATTGGCGGTGCTTGTATTCCGGTCGCATTTGGAGGAAGTGGATCTGACGATTCAGATTTTAAAGGAAAAAGTAGCAGAACTGGATCACTGATTTATGGGGATTTGATCACTGATTTAAATTGATTTGATCACTGATTTAGGAGGATTTTGGGATTACACAGATAAATAATGACTTAATGACTTCAATGACCCAATGACCTTAATGACCTTAATGACCCAATGACCCAATGACTTTCAATGACCTAATGACCCAATCACTTTCAATGACCCAATCACTTCACCAATCCCAAGCAAAATGGCAACACCCAAAAACAAAAAGATTCTCGTTTCACGGATTTTTCCTGAAATAGGCATTGAACTGTTACAAGAAGCCGGATTTTCCATTACCAGTTGGAATAAGGAAAGGCCAATGACTCAGGACGAATTGATCGGGAAAGCAAAATCTCATGATGCGTTATTTTGTACTTTAACTGAAAAAATCGACAAGAAATTTCTTGGCCAGTGTTCTCACCTTGATATAATTTCACAGTTTGCCGTGGGGTATGACAATATTGATATTCCTGAAGCAACCAGATTGGGAATCCCCGTTGGTTACACCCCTGATGCCATGAGTGAAGCCACTGCTGATATTGCATTTGGATTGATGATCGCCACCTCCCGGAAAATGTTCTATCTGCACAAATCCATTATCAAAGGGGAGTGGGGGTATTTTAAGCCCAATGCTAATCTTGGTTTTGAATTGAAGAATAAAACCCTGGGGGTTTTTGGACTTGGCCGCATTGGTATGGAAATGGCAAAACGATGCAAAGGAGCCTATAACATGGACATTTTATACCATAATCGGAAAGCAAATCCAAAGGCAGAAAAAGAACTGGGTGCAAAATTAGTTGATTTTAAAAGCCTGCTTCAACAAAGTGATGTGATTTCGGTGCATTGCTCCCTAACCAATGAAACCAAAGGGATCTTTAATAAAGATGCATTTAGTAAAATGAAACCGACAGCTATTTTTATCAATACATCCCGGGGGTTGGTCCATAATGAGATTGATTTGACCCAGGCCCTAAAAACAGGGCAAATTTGGGGAGCAGGCCTTGATGTTACCAACCCTGAACCAATGCAAGCAGGTAATCCATTATTGTCAATGGGAAATGTGACGGTGCTGCCCCATGTTGGGTCGGGAACTATGGAAGCAAGAAATGAAATGGCCAGACTGGCGGCAATAAATATTATCGAATTTTATAAAAACCACAATGTTCCAAATATTGTAAATCCAGGGGCACTGTCCAATAAAATGGACAGATGATTTCAGTTTGTAAGTTGTGTTTTGTTCAGGGATTTCTATTGTTAATTATTCATTGTTCATTGTTCATTGTTCATTGCTCATTGATCATTGATCAGTCACGCCAATTCTCAAAATCCCACGCTGGAAGATTTGCTCCAGCGCAGGTTTTCGTTATTATATTCATATATCATTCTTTTTTTTATTAACGTTCCTTTATTTTTATTAACGCAGCTTTCAGCATTTTTGAAAGTTCAATAACAGTTTTAGTTTCTATTAATTTTGGTAAACCCAATTTATCGGTTTCTTCTTTGCTGAGCCCTTCTCTTTCTATCACACGATTTAATAAACTATGTGCCATACGTAATTGAATATCGTTAGGAGGTGCTATGGTTTCAATACCTTTTACAATCTTTGGATTTTTATTTACTTCTATTTTTGGTATGTCTTGGCGTACAAGGTTACCTTCAAATACATTTTCAAAAGTAGGAGCACTGGCAGTTCTAGCACCTAAGCCCCAAGATTCCTTCGGTAAGTCTAGCATTGTAAGAATTGTTGCAATAACAGAAGTATGGTCGTATGGTATCTCGCCCTCTGCACGAAACACCATAGATTTTTGTACACGAGGCGAAACTAAAATCAAAGGAACACGTACACCAAACCGCTTGAAATCAAATTGACACTCTCTTTTTTCTGGTTCAGGTGTTCCACCTCCCTCCCAAGGTTGTTTCGCACATGGTGTTGGTTCAACATGGTCGTAAGTACCACCATGTTCATCAAAATTGATAATAAACAAGGTGTTATCCCAAGCTTCTTTGTTGGAAGTTAAAC
>CBDVAV010000287.1:0-6432 GCA_965372055.1 uncultured bacterium
AAGGATTTTAACATGAGAACCTTGCATAATGAAATTGAGCCACTGGTGATGTACATGACACCGAGGTGGTACAGGTATATTTCAATTAAAATAAACGCGGATAGGGTATCTCATGCAATTGATTTTCTGGAGGAAAAATGGCCAGAAATCTATGATGGGCATGTTTTTGAATTTTCATTTTTGGAAGACGATATAAACCAGTTATATAAAGCCGAGGAAAAACTAAGCAAGATGTTTAACTTCATTGCCTTCATTGCATTATTTATTGCAGCCTTGGGCCTGATTGGCTTAGGTTCATTTACAGTTGAAAAGAGAACAAAGGAAATTGGCATCAGAAAAGTAATGGGCAGCTCTTCCATGAGAATTCTTGGGTTGTTATACAGTGATTTTATTAAGCTCATATTAATTGCAATATTTATTGCATTGCCCATATCTTATTTTATTATGGATAAATGGTTGCAGTCGTTTGCCCATAGGGTTTCCAATGGATTTGAATTCTATTTACTGCCAGTGTTGATACTGGTTGGCATCATTCTCCTTTCAGTTGGATACCAGACCTTGAAAGCCGCATTAACAAATCCTGTAAATACCCTGAGAGACGAGTGAAAAAATTTCACTTATTTTATGGGGATGGTTGATAATCACAATTTGCCTAAATACAATTAGTGATCTTTCACCTTCATTCCAATGCTTTAGCGATGTATTCTATACTTTTTGTATCTTAAGATTTCCAATTGATCATCATCAATGAAAATAGAATGCATTAAAGTATACCAGGTAGACCTTCCTCTTAAGGAGGGTTCTTATAACTGGTCCGGGGGTAAATCAGTTTCCGTGTTTGATTCAACTGTTGTGGAAATTATCACAGATAATGGTATTTCAGGATTTGGGGAAGTATGCCCGTTAGGCCCTTTCTACTTACCATCTTATGCCGAAGGTGCCCGAACAGGAATAAGGGAAATGGCTCCTGAACTACTAGGTGAAGATCCAACACAAATCATGAAACTCTCCCGGAAAATGGATGTCTTGCTCAAAGGCCATCCATATGTGAAATCTGCTCTTGACATGGCATGTTGGGACATTCTGGGTATAGAAACAAATCAACCAGTTTGCAATTTGCTAGGTGGAAGATACGGTGATGACTTCATGCTTTATCGGGCTATTTCACAAGAATCGCCTGAAAAAATGGCCGAAAAAGTTGCCAATTACAGGTCTGAAGGGTACAGAAAATTCCAGCTTAAAGTTGGTGCCGATCCTGAAACTGACATTGCAAGAATTAAAAATGTAGCAGGTCAGCTACAGTCTGGGGACGTGCTAATTGCTGATGCCAATACTGGTTGGCTGATGCATCAGGCTGCCCGGGTATGTAGAGGGGTAAGTAATGAAGATGTCTATATTGAACAGCCCTGTGAAACCTA
The DNA here is from genome assembly GCA_965372055.1 of uncultured bacterium. Classification (GTDB taxonomy): domain Bacteria; phylum Bacteroidota; class Bacteroidia; order Cytophagales; family Cyclobacteriaceae; genus CBDVAV01. The sequence goes on from CBDVAV010000287.1 coordinate 1,419, forward strand.
TGAGGAATGTTTGTCGGTAAGAAGAATGACCAACCACCCTTTTATTCTGGATGAATCAATCGATGGAATATCGAGCTTATTGAGAGGGAACGGTGACCATGCAATGGATGTAATAAATATCAAGATCAGCAAATTCGGAGGGCTTACGAAAGCTAAACTGGCCAGGGATTTGTGTTTGTCATTGGGAATCGCAATGACCATTGAAGATTCCTGGGGAGGCGATATAATTACTTCGGCTATTGCTCACTTGGCGCATAGTACCCCTGCGGAATTTCTATTCTCGGCAACGGATTTCAACAGTTATGTTACAGTTAGCAATGCTGAACAAGCTCCTCAAAGAGAAAATGGAAAAATGGCCGCATCAACAAATCCCGGTTTGGGAATGAAACCACGCATGGATATTTTGGGTGATCCAGTATTTGAGATTAACCAAAGACCTGATAAATAATCATTAAATTTACATTGCTGAAATATTGTGAAGGATGAATAAAGTATTATCCATATTCCAAAAACCCTATCCATTCTATATTCCATTTTTTAGGAGTATAAAACTGATCATTGGATTCTCATTAATACTTCCAGCGTATTTGCTGGTTTTCCAGCCCTGGAATATTGATCGATGGCAATGCCCTTACAAAACAGCGCTATTGATTGGTATGTCTGTTCCGATTTTTGTTTCGTTGGCTGTGAATTTTTATGGAGTTTCAAAAATTTCCCCAAAAATATTCAACCAGGAAAAATGGACAGTTGGCAAAGAAATATTATGGAGTATTTGGAATATTATTTCGATACTGATGCTAAATGCACTGTATTGGGAAGCTAATCCATTGTGCGATACCGGTGTTGGGACCCTGAGTACTTATTTGACCCGAAGCTTTGCTTTGTCTTTACTGCCTGCCTTATTCTGTTTTAAATATAACCAGGTACGGGACATGATATTAAGGTTAAAAAGAGCAGAGGCATTGAATATAGTTCTAAGGGAGAAACAGGGAATTATTGACAATGAGACTATTGTACTAGTAGGGGATAATATTAACGAAAAACTCAACATTAGTGTAAATAACCTGCTCTTGATCCAGGCAGATGATAATTACTCCAAAATATTCTGGAATGGAGATTATAACTTAAAAAAGAAAATGATCCGCTCCAGTTTGAAGAACCTGGAAAAGCAGATCAGTCAAACATATATTCAACGATGCCATAGGTCGTTTATCGTCAATCTGAATAAAGTAAAAACAGTTACAGGAAACGCCAAAGGCTATAAGCTCAAGCTAGAAGAATATCCCGAACTAATCCCAGTTAGCCGGGAATTGTCGAAGGAAATCTTAAAACATCTGGAGAATTTACACCCCTAATTCCGGTTATAATGTCTGAAATGGTACAATATATAGGATGAACCCCAGACGATTAATAATATAGGGATGATCATATCCCACCAGAACCGGTAAATAATTCCCAATTCTTCGAGTAGCCAGAATGATCCGATTATCACTAAAGTTACGCCACAGAATCCTATCCATGATTTTCCAGGTATGCAGCAATAATAGTAATGATGTTCTTGCTGAGTGGTTTTTGCCGGTTTGTTTTCTTCCATAATTTTAAAGTTTGCCCTGGATAAATCAACAGTAATTAGCTGTGTATGGTTGCATTATGACCTTCCAAAGTGGTAAATGGGTAAAATTTGGGGCGGATGGGGATGCATTACATTTGGCATATTTCTCTTAAAGGGTAACAATCACCCCAAAATCACCCTGTTGACCACATTATATAATCTAGATAATATCGTATGTCGTATTTTATTTTAAAACTAAAATTTATTATGAAATGAAAAATGTTTATAAATTCGATGAACCCGGTACATTGTCTAAACCTGGGTGGATAGGACGACTTGTTCGCTTACTAATGGCTGCATTGATGTTTTATCTACTATATGTGGTATTACAAAATTTCAACAATTTTATAGAGGGAGTTCCGGAACAAGCTATTTTATGGTTTATGGTTTTACTGGCGTTCTTCCTATTGTCTCCGGTTGTGAATATTGGTTTCGGGAAATTGTGGGGCAACCAACCACAATCGTGGTTTCTCATAATGTTATATATACTGATCATGGTTGGGATTTTTTCTAAAAATGCTCATTGGACATTAGAAACAGCTTATCTGATTCTTGGTCTCCAAATTTATATTTTCAGCCATTTAGGGATTTCTTTCTTGTTGGCATCGATTCGGCAACCCCTGGTTGTGAAATGCGTTCCATTCCACACTTATATACTATATTTACTGGCAATAAAACCAGGGAGCATTATTGCCCTGGATTGCTTGATAGTGTAGATAAATGGGAGATCAAATTGGCTAAATAATAATCATTGAAATTTTTAAAGTTTAATACATTGGAAGGCATACATCGAAGGAATATTAAACCAGGATTAGAAGTATTAATAGTTCTCAAGCGGGATCAAAAATCAGGAAAACTGACCAGGGGAATTGTAAAAGATTTACTTACAAAGTCTCCAACACACCCCCATGGAATTAAAGTGAGGTTAGAAAACGGCGAAGTAGGGAGGGTGAAGAAAATAGTAGATTAGATATTTAAATTGTTCAGTACCTTGATTGATCTATTAATGTAGATAAATACATCCATATATCTATAAATCAAAAAAAATATCTAATTTTGTAGCTTCCATTTAGACTTAAAAAATATGATTCAAAACATCACAAAGAATCAAACACACAATTTCCATATACCGGTAATGGGCATAGGGTATACTGTTGATACACCATTGAAAGTTGCACAATATGGTATCTCCTCGGTAATATCCCTTGTGGATGATATATTGATTGAGAAAATGAGGGAAATGTACTGTAGAAAACTTGACCTTCCTTTCAAGGCCATCACTGATAAAGTGGAAGATTTCAGGGCCAAGAGGATAACCTCCTACCTCAACATGATCAATAAAATTGCCAAGGAGAGATTTGAAGATTTGAAAAACTCTATTATGGAAAAAGAAGGGGAAATCGAAAAGTATTTCAGTATGCTACCAGACTTTTCCCCTTTAAAAAGGCAATTCCAAAAAGTGTTAAAAGATAAGGTCAATATACATAAAATACAGCAGTGGATTGGAGATAACTTATCTCTTGGAAGTATCGATGTAAATATTATGACCAAGCTTGATAAGGAGAATTATACCAATGGTGAATTACTACCAAAAAAATATAATGATGCACATGCTGCTTTAAGAGGATTTGCCAAGAGTAATCTGAAATCATCAATTATATTATCAGCGGGATTGAGCCCGAGGCTTTATAGTTATTTTGAGGAGTTTGAAGATTTTTATCCAGATGAAAAGGGAAATCTTAAAAAGAAAATTATTCTTAAGGTCAGCGATTACAGATCTGCATTAATCCAGGGAAAATTTCTGGCTAAAAAAGGCCTTTGGATATCAGAATACAGGATTGAGTCAGGGTTAAACTGTGGAGGTCATGCATTTGCTACCGATGGTTATCTTTTGGGCCCGATTTTAGAAGAGTTTAAACATAGCAGGGAGGCCTTAATAAACACCACACACGAGATTTTGGTAAGTGCCCTAAGAAATAAAAACCGTTTTTCCCCTGATAAGCCACTAACTGTAAAATTTACTGCCCAAGGTGGAGTCGGGACAGCCGAAGAGCACAATTTTCTTATTGACTATTATCAAATTGAATCGGTAGGTTGGGGGACGCCATTTTTACTGGTGCCGGAAGTAACAAATGTTGATAAGAAAACACAAAACTTGTTGAGTGAGGCTAAAGAAAAGGATTTGTACTTAAGTAATACATCACCCTTAGGCATCCCTTTTCATAGTTTAAAAACCAATACCAAAGATGTTGAAAAGCTTAGACGAATAGAGAAAGGCAGGGAAGGTAGCCCCTGTCCAAGGAAATTCGCATCAATAAATAAAGAATTTACAGAGAAAGCTATCTGCACTGCATCCAGGCAATATCAAAACCTGAAAATAAAAGAGCTGAAATCCGAGAATTTAAATCAAGATAGCTACCGGAAGGAATACGATAAAATTACAGAAAAATCATGCATTTGCATGGGACTGGGAACAGCGGCATTATTGGTAAATGAATTGGATACTAAAGTAGAAGGGAAAGGGGTTTCGATATGTCCGGGTCCAAGTATGGCCTATTTTTCAAAGATAGTATCATTAAAGGAGATGGTAAATCATATTTACGGGAAGAAAAATATTATAGTAAGAAAAGACCGGCCTAACATGTTTGTCAAAGAGTTACGTATATATGTTGATTATCTAAAGCAGAAAATTGAAGAAATATCGAAACCCAATGATAAACAAACGGAGTATTTCCAATCTTTTCAAAACAATTTAAATCAGGGTATTGAGTATTATAAGAACCTTGTGGAAAATTTGATGTGTAAACTCGGAGATATCAAGTCCAATATCTTGGAGGATTTAAAAAAACTGGAAAAGGAATTAAATAAGATATCTTTGTAGATAGATATTTGAAGAAGTAGAAATCCCTGATCATCCTTAGTGTGAACCGATTTCTGATCTATTTATTAAATCTAATACAACTGCATGCTTTGGTTTTCCTCACATCATGCGTTTCAGTTTATTTTGAAGCCCCACAGCCTAAAGGGGTAAAAACCCTGGATCAATTCCCTGAAATAATTAGAGGGAAATACTTAGTGGAGGATGATACAATAATTATCAGGACTGATTCATATCAGTATCCTGATGAAAGTGAAAAGAAAATTTCTCTAAATGAAGTTGAGAACTCCCCAATTATTTACATCAAAGAAGATAGAATATACGATGAGCAATTTATGCCAGGTATTGGTGTGAAGTATAATATAACTAATGATACCATCACTTATTCTTATCACTTAAAACTTACAGAAGGCCTTTCCGATTCAGTGAAATTAAAATCCTATAAGGGGAAATACTTTATAAGTAGAAAGGTAAAAGACGAAGAATATTGGGAACTTGTAATGTTAATCCCTGAGGAAAATGGG
>CBDVAV010000288.1:0-6404 GCA_965372055.1 uncultured bacterium
TTGATTCAATAAACCAGACGATGCAAGTAAAGACATCTATGTAAATTCATCAGGGCTAATTGATCAAATTCGTGAGAACGACAAGGTTGAGTATGATGAAGAACAAGGTGAAAAAGGTATGAATGCGGTTAACGTAAAGAAAATAGACTAGTTTTTCTTTTTCAATTAGAAACCTCTCCCTTTAACTAATCCTAGGATTTAGTTAAAGTTTAGTTAAAATTTAGTCAAAGGACGACCAATTCCCGATTACAACAATAAACCACACGGTAGATTGTATGGACTGACACCAGTTGAAGTATTGAAAGGAGAAATGCCATAAAGGGATAAATTCAGAATTGAAAAGGAGAATGCAAGGAAAAAAAGGTTAAAAATAGAACATGAAAGTTGAGTGTTGTGAAAAGAAATAGGTCACCCTTCAAAGAGGATTTGATGAATTGATTGAGTTAAAAAGATTATTTATCAATACAATATTCCAGGCAATAAATAATTGGGATAGAGGTCATTAAAAGGGCTTTTAAGCGTTCTTTGAAACAAAACGAAATTTGGTAACTAGTATTATAAAATTATCTTGTGTTATGCACGGGAAATCCAATTGCAGAAATCCCAATGGAAATAACACTTTTCATCTAAACACTTTAACTATTTGCGATAATCAATAATCTTCCATTTGTGTAAGTAAAAATCGATTATGATTGCATTTCGGTCAATATTAAATTTGGTGAAATCAATTAGATATTAAATCATGAAATACTCAATCCTAGCGAATCTATCAATTTATCCACAACCTACCATGATAAATATATATCTCACAATCAGTGTTTGTTTGATTGGCCTCTCGACTCTCGCACAGACAACGGTTCAGGACCCAGAAAAAATATTGAGTAGTCTCAACAAAAGTAATTTAAAATACACAAGCAGTCAGGATTTTCTTCTCAGAAGAAATTTGCAATTTAATCAACCATTTCTCTCTATTTTGGTTATTCCAGATTCAATTGATTTTTTTAGGAAAGGATACATTGATGGAGGAACTTATTACAAGGATATTGGGCCATTTTGGGGTGGTTTTACAACTGGCTTTTTTATAGGTTTTTATGGTTTACCAATTATTGGAACTATAATTATTTCGAGGACACCACCCAGCAATCTAGGAAATCCAAATAATCCTAGCAATGATTTGCTGTATTCAAATCCTCAATACTATGATGGTTTTCTATCTGGGGCAAAAAGAAAGAAATCAGGAAATACCTGGAAAGGATTTGCAGCAGGTATTGGAACTTTGGCAGTAATAGTAGTAGTTTCTTTTATTGTATTAATTGCTAGTATAGGTAGTATTTAATTTTAAGCCGTGTAATTCACTTTCTGTATTGGAATGTAACTTTTTACCCTGCACAACCTCACATGATTTTATAATTAGTGGCGCAAAATTTCATCACATCGCCTTCATTTCATGCTTAAGGTCTATTTTTGAGATTTTATAAACAAAGTTCGATTGGGGACAAGATTCCATGGGTGTTGTATTGGGATGATAGCCTGGTTATTATGGAAAGCAAAATAGCCCAGGCTTGGGCAAGACTGAGCTATAAAACTTATACTTAATTCAATACTTTTAATTCTAAGGCTTTACATTGATTCCACTCGAATCGACAAATTTTCCCATGATTCCCCAACCTCCAAAATCTTCAGACACCGCAAATAATAGTTGATTTTTACCTTTTTTCAAGTTTAAATAGATGGCATCAAACAAGCCAATTGTTCCCAGATATCGATAATCACGGGATCTCCAAAGATTGTTTCCTCCATATATTGGTGAACTATTTAAGACAGCCACAACCCTATCGCTGTAACCAAATTCAAATAATTTCACCTGGTCAATATCTGAAGTAATCTCAAGTTTTACAAAAACTGTATTTCCAGGGCTCCCATATCTTGAATGAATCCAGGAGAGATTAGCAGCACTGGATTCATCTATTTCAATAGTGTTTTCCCATTTACGCTCAGAAATTAGAAAATCCAGGCTGTCCAGGTTTTTAAGTCGTTGTTCTTCAAATTTATCTGAGACACTCCATTCCTGGATTGCACCTTCAACTGGTTCATTCTCAATGATTTCAAAGTCAATCAATTTATTGGCATCTGGATCTATGCTGAAGTTAGCATAATGCATGGGCGCAAATCCTCCCCCAATACTAATTCCTCCTGCCTTGGCCTCATGTTTTAAAATCCATGATAAGTTGGGTTTATCTGCATTTTCCAGAAATACCTGGGCCTTGTCCCCATTGACAATCAGCTTTACATGGGTCCAATCATCAAAGTTATAATGGTAGACAAATGAATAAGTTTCCCCAAAGTAAAGTTGCCAGGCTCCAATGCCATTTATAATTGACAATGCCTGGTTTGCATCTGGATTGCCTGATTGATGGGGTCGCAAATAAAATTGCTCGCTGTTACCACTCTCAGAAATCCTGAAATTAATTCCGGGAAACGCTTGGCGTTCTGTTAGAAATATATCAAACTCGATTGTGCCATTTAAAAAAGATGTATTCTTTACCGTGGCACTTCCATTTTGCAAATAAATGGCATCCTTGCCTTTATAGTTTTCAAGGATATAAGATTGGGCTTTGATATCCCACAAAGAAGTATCTAAGGGGATTATTTCCTGGGCGTTCATCCGTATACCGAAGGATATCAATGCGATTAATATTAGCGTATGTTTGTTCATGTGATTAAGTACGATAATTGGAATTTGGCAGGTTGGGTAATTCTATTACATTTTGGTTCAAATTCATTCATTATTGTTCAAAAATCTATTATCGCCTACCTTTAAGGTTTATGAAAGAAAGTGGACTCACAGAGGAGAAGGTTCTGGAAAGGCTCAAAGAACATTTAGAGAAGCACCTTGGCTGGGGTGTGCCATCTCTGTGGCATAGTTCCATGTTTACAGAATTGAGTGAAAAAATATTTGATAAATGCCAGATAATGCTAAATCCGGCTACCTTAAAACGGTTTTGGGGTGTGGTGAATCACGATGGCAGCCCAAGCATTAGTACATTGGATACATTATCTCAATTTGTTGGATTTGCCAATTGGCGTGATTTTAAACTATCATCCAATAGTAGGGGAAAGATACGTTTCTCCCCTCCTGTCCCAGGAAGGTTTTTTTATGTGACCGCAGGTTTTCTTCTTGCCATTATTGTGGTTTTTCTAATCGGTAATCAGCGGGCTAATGATCCTACAGATCTTAGTACAATTACTTTTTCGAGCCGTCCGGTTACAAATTCTTACCCAAATTCTGTGGTCTTTGATTTCGATTTGCAGAATATTAAATCTGACAGTTTATACATCCAGCAATACTGGGACCCTACTAAAACCATAAAATTAAGTCAAGATCAAAATCAGGCTACGGGAATATACTATTTCCCAGGCTATTTTCGGGCCAAGCTGGTAATTGATGGGAAACCCGTACAAGAGCATGATTTATTCCTAAAAAGCAATGGGTGGATTGGAACACTTGATTATGAGCCAGTGCCCAAGTATTTCACTCCGGAACGATTTGAGCAAGTTGGACTCACTTTCCCTGAAAACCTGTTGACCGAGGTAAAAAACTTAAATGAGCCCTTGCTTTCAACCTACCATTATGTTGATGATCTGGGTAATATTTCAGGAGATGATTTCACCTTGAAATCATCCATAAGAGTAACTTACAAAGAGAAGTGGGCTGTTTGTCAGGCCGCAAAAATATATGTGCTTGGAACAACCGGCGCTATGATTATTCCATTTTCAAAAGTAGGCTGCAGCTCAGATAACAGCTTGATGCTTAATGATATCTATAAGGATGGCAAGGAACACGATCTTTCAGCATTTGGAGTAGACCTCTCGGGATTCACGAATATCCAATTGAAGGTAAACAACAAGAAGGTAAGTGTTTTTATAAACGGCAGTAAAGTTTACAGTAGCGAATATCAAGCATCTATGGGAAAATTGGTTGGGTTAAGATACAAATTCCTTGGACTTGGGGAAATTGAACACTTTTCGCTTAGAGATCAACTCAACGTTGATGTCGTACAATAGTTTCCCACTTCACATCCTTGGATAGGTTCACAATTCCAAGTCCCAATATTGGGAGATTATATCATTTTTGCAAATTAAGGCTCATTACTGGCTTATTTTATAAATGATCTAATATCATGGTCTGTAATGATGCTGATATTGAGCTGATTTTAACTAATTCCAAATAGTTAAAATATTAGTTAAAGCTTAGTTAAAATATAGTTAAAGGACGACCAGTTTGTTGTTCATATTTTGTACATAAAACAAAAAAAAATCTAAGCTAACCATGATTTATGAGATACATAACATTTAAATGCTATAATAAATTAACGTAGTAAAGACACTGTCCCCTTGTACTCTACGTCATTTGAATATTCAACAAAATAATAATAAACACCGGCTGGCATGTCTTTTCCAGTCCATCCAAAATCAGGATTAAAAGAAATAAAAACTTCTTTCCCCCATCGATTGAAAATCTTTACTGCTATAAATTGGACATCACAAGTGCTTTCCGGGAGTCCTGGTATGCTAAATTCATTATTCCATTGATCTCCATTGGGAGTAAATACATTAGGGGCAATGATGCCATCAAAATCGGGAATGGTATTATCTAAGGTAACCCTCAAACTTAAGGTATCGCCATTGGGCCTGACACAGTAATCATCAACCAATAGAAAATTGAAATCAAAGGTGCTAGCACTGTTCTCAGACACTAAACTGCAATCAGTTTGCCAATTGAAATTTGAGGAAACATTACCTGTCCCGGTCACAGATTGAAATGAGAAATCATTGCTGGAAATGCGATCATCAAAACCCAATAAGTCAAGGTTTATAATATCATTATCAAGGTCTTGACCTATTAAGTCAAGATCTACAATTTCCCCTGCCCTTATCACGAGTTCAGGAACAACCAAATCTGCCACGGATAATTCTGGAGAAACATTAACGGGTGGAATTAACTGAAACTTTACCGTAAGTGTATCAGCATTTGGAATTTTACATGTGTCCAGGTCAGTGGCAACAAAAAGGACAGGATATTCTACCATATCAGGATCAAAAATATCGCAATTCAAATCCCAACTAAATTGGGAAGATATTTGGGGCTGGCCTTCTACATCCTGAAATTGCATTCCCAGATCCTCAAAAGTAAAATCTCCTCCAGGGGATGCTTTCAGGAACACGAAATCCAGGTCAACATCATCGGTGAATACGGTAAAATCCACTTGGTCGGATATACCTAATTCCATGCAAATTTGATTATTTTCATCAGGGGCCGTGGCAAGATCTGTACTAACAATAGGGTTATTATTGGTAGGAAGAAATACATGTATGTCAATATTTAAAGTGTCTGGGTTACCTTGATCACATTGATCCAGGTCATTAAGAGTCACATTGATAGGAAAGTCACTGAACAGACCATAATTATTCACCCCACATCCCGTATCCCAATAAAACTTTGATATCACTCTTCCTGGTTCAGATATTGAGTCAGTGATTATCATTCCAAAATCCTCCAGCGCAAACCCCTCCGGAACAATGTTGAGCTCAAGGGAATCCCCATCTGCATCTTTACCATATATTATCATTTCAAAAATCTCACCTTCCCTCAAGGTATCTATAATTTGTAAAGAAAGCAGGGGGTCCTGGTTTTCGTCCACGTAAAATGGATCCTGATTTGGTGGAAGTTCAATCTCAACTGCCAACCGTAAAGTATCTTCCAAAGGAAGGGGGCATGTATCATCCCTGACCCTGAATTCTATTATAAATGGTTGGTCATCTATATATGGACAATCGGGAAAGCAGACTTCAAATTTTAAAGTATCGGTGGCATTATCCAAAAACCCACTGTCCATGGGAAGGATCTGACTTATGTCCGCAACAAAATTAATCGGTATTGCTTCGAATTTCAGGTATTCGGTACTGTCAGGATCGTGGCTATTCAAGTCGGTAACAAAGAACTCGAAACATTTTTCCTCCTGATAGGAGAACTGCATAACATTATCTTCAACATGGAAAATTTCGGTATCCTTTTTCTTTACGTCAATCTTGGGCGGAAAATTTGGTCCAGGGCAGTTAATTACCAGCATTTGAAAATCCCTCCGTACCTCCCCGATTTTTTCTCCATTCCTGAACTCCTCTGCCAATAAGGCAAAAACAAAAAGACCCGACCTGGAAGGGTTTACTGTTAAAAATCCATCTACAGTGGTATTAAGGGAGGGATTGCCGGGAATTACGTTATCAATATCGATTCCATTGGACCAGATAATATCACTGTGCGGTTTTGGCTGGGCAGTAGGCAGGGCAATAGTTGCAGAACTATTCAAAGGGGCAACCATTGAATAGGATATTGAATCGCCGTC
>CBDVAV010000289.1:0-6380 GCA_965372055.1 uncultured bacterium
TCGGATTGAGATTAATAAGTTTTCCTGAACATAAACACTATGTAATAAATGTGTTTGTACTATTTCTAAATTGATTTATATTTTGAATTGAAGCGCATTCATATCTTCAATAAACTGACTTTAAATCGAAATCCAATTGTACTTAAACTCCTTCAATTAAACAATTACCCCGATGGCAATAGATACATTTTAGCAATTTTCGATAAAGATTTGGGTCAATAATTTATCCTTGAGCCCGGAAGTCAATCAAGTTAAGATTCCGAGGAATAGGAAAACCCGATATTGTATATTTGTTGGAAGCCCCTCGGCATAATTTTTTGGCACGTCTCATAATTTGCCCCATTTGACCCGCAATTTTAGGTTATTTTGAGATCATCAAAAAGGCTACAATTTGAGTTTTATCGCTCCATCTAGGATAATCCTGATTTTTTCTTCAGGCGAAAATTTTCTTGTGGTCTTTCGCTTAATATCCTGTAAATTTGATCTTCATAGTAGTTTGCTCTTAGTTAATAAATAAAATACTAATACCGTACAATTTTGTCTAATTCTATTTGATTCCAAATACAGTTTTCCATTGCCTTTTCTTTTTATTATAAATTATTAGTCCAATCATCATTATAATAAAGGAAGCTATGCCCACCATTCCAAAAAAAGGAGTTTCTGGAATACGGGTTAATAGTTCTGAAACAAATGCCGAATATAAACCTACTACCGACCAGTACATAAAACTAAAATGCATGTGCTTCCAGCTATTTTTTGGCCATTTATAAATAATTGCCATCATGCCAAAACATATTGTGAGTAAACTAAAAATTGAACCAAAATGAAAAGGGCCGAAGCCACTAAACAGCCTATAAATCATTAATGATGTAATTAGCATTATAAACATATTGAAGACATAGAGGTATCCAACTCGAATATGCTTTTTTGTTCCCTTTTTCATGAACAAAATAAAAGCACCAAATAATAAAGCCAAAGTTGCCGTTAGTAAATGAATATATCCTACTGGATTATTTGAAATATAATCAACCATAATTCTATTTGGTTTTCATGCTCGAACTCTGAATCTAGTTCAATCAGCTAGCTTATATTATTCTAAAACACTAGGAATTTTGTAACTAGAATTACAAAACTATCCTTGGGTCGTACTGAATGAAGCTTGTTTTCCAAAAGGTTTCGGATTGAGATTAATAAGTTTTCCTGAACATAAACACTATGTAATAAATGTGTTAGTATTATTTCAAAATTGATTTATATTTTGAATTGAAGCGCATTCATATCTTCAATAAATTGACTTTAAATCGAAATCCAATTGTACTTAAACTCCTTCAATTAAGCAATTATCCCGTAAGCAACAGATACATTTTAGCAATTTTCGATAAAGATTTGGAAACCAAATAGCAAAGTTTTTCCGTATTATTGATTAAGATTATCGCAAAATTATATGTTGTATAAATTGGGCAATGAAATAAGTAAAGAAGGGGACCTTGGTTTTTGTTCCATTGCACATATAGATAACCTGCCTGATTTTGACACCATTTCATATGCTGAAATGTCAAATCATGAAGGGCCGGAGATTACTACTCCACTAGCCATAAAAGCACTTTTTAATGGTCATGAATACTTCGAAATAAATAAAAAGGATATTGGGCTTTCAAAGAATGAATTTCTCATTATCAATCCCGGACAACACTATAAAAGCAAAATACAAACCAAGGACCTTACGCATACATTTAGTTTGACCATCTCTCAAAGAACTATATCTGAAGTGATACATGGTTTATTATCACCAGTTGAAAAACAATTAGATGATCTCAGCTCAAGTCTATCATTCCCTTATCTCTTTTGGAATGAAGTCCACAAAGGAGATTACGGGTTTTTAAAATCACTGGAAGACATCAAAAAACTAGTATTGGATAATGATCTGGATATTTTTCAGCTTAAAGAAAGCATATACCGGGTAGTGACCAGGTTATTTCTTAAACACGAGAAAATCAGAAAGGATATCCAAAAGGTCCCTGCTATCAAAAATGGAACAAGAAGGGAAATTTTAAAGAGGCTAACATTAACCAAGGAGTTTATAGAAGCTGAATTCACAAACGGCATTACTCTTGACAGTATATCAAAAGTATCTGCCATCTCCCCTTATTATTTAATCAGGCTGTTCAATAATGTATTTGGTATTACCCCCCATCAGTATATTATGAAATTAAAATTACAGAAAGCCAGGGGTTTACTGGTGAGTACAAAATTGAATATTTCGGAAATATGCAATCTGTTGAATATTCAAAGTCAGCAATCATTTTCAAACTTATTTAACCGGGAATTTAATTGCTCACCGTTATTATTTAGAAAAAAGAACTCAAAAATAAATACTAACCTATAGATAAAGAAATCAAAGGATAGGACTCTATATTTTTGAATCAAGCACTTATAGATAACTTATTATCTGATTACTCTAATAGAACTTTAACCAATTAAAAGGAAATAACAATGATTACTTCAAAAACACTACTAAGCTTTATTGCCGTTTTATTCATTTTAACTACTAAAGCCCAGGTTTATACCAAAGTACAGCAAGTTAACATGGCTGTAAATGCAGGCCCAAAGGAGATAAGGGAAAATGCTACTGTTTTGGGATATTCAGAAGCAGGAGAACTTATTACCCTGAGAAAAGGGAGTAACAATTTCATTTGCATTTCTGACAATCCAGGGAAACCTGGTTTTGAAGTTGTATGTTATCCCATTGACCTGGAACCATTTATGAAAAGAAGCAGGGAACTTACAAGTGAAGGCAAGAATTTCAAAGAAAAATTCGACATAAGGGCAAATGAAGTTGAAGATGGTAAACTGAAAATGCCTGACCGCCCAGCAACATTGCATATATTATCGGGAAAAGATGGGAAATATGACCCTGACGATAATGGGGTGAGCAATGTTAATTACCGATATGTAATTTATATACCTTTTGCAACACAAGAATCAACCGGATTATCACTGTCTCCTAATGGCCCGGGACATCCCTGGCTGATGGATGCTGGTACTTTCAGAGCTCATATTATGATTACCCCGAAGCCTGAATCAGGGAATTGATATGGACAGAAGATTTGTTACTCTTAAAAAAATTAACAATAAAAATTACTGACCATATAAGTTAAAGGGCCAGGAAGCTAGGAAATGTATCGACAATACCTGAAAATATTATTTAGAAAAGCAGCAAAGCATAAAGAATATTATGTTATTAATATCCTTCCCTTTACCATTGCTTTGTCCAGTGATATTGTAATATTCTCTTACATTCGGACAGAATTATCCTATGATCACTTTTACGAAAATGCAGATAGAATTTACCGGGTAGCCATGGACAGGTTAACGCCAAATGCCAGAACACTCCGGGCAACCACATAATTAACATTTTATGATATCTCATAATTAGACATAATGAAAATATTTACCTTTATTTTTTTTGGATTATTTTTTTGTAACAGTTGCCAAGCGAAACAGGCTGAAAAATTTGTCCCTGATATCTTGGGCGATTCAGACAATTTTGCAATCACGTTTACCCCTGACGGTAAAACCTTTTATTATAATTTAGGAAAAGGACAGGGAGGTGGATTTTTTCAATGCAAGCTAATTAACGACAAATGGACAAATCCTGAACAAGTTAATTGGTCAGATGGTTACTATACAGATAACGATTTATTTGTGGCTTCTAATGGGATTGAACATTTCTTTATGACTAAGAGGCCATTAATCGGAGAAGGCCCCTTGGAGCATCAAAATATTTGGCAAATTGAGAATATCGATGGACGTTGGGGGCTGCCCTCTCCTCTCTCAGTATTAAATTCTAATCAACGGGATGGGTTTCCCAGTGTATCAAGCACTGGTGATTTATATTTCTTCTCTTCTCGTGATGGTGGATTGGGGAGCGCTGATATTTATTATTCTAAAAAAGTTAATGGAAAATATACAGCCCCTGTTAATATTGGGGTTCCTATAAACACTAATTCTTGGGATGGGTTACCATGCATTTCTAAAAATGGCAAGGTTCTAATATTTTTCTCAGACAGAGAAGGAGGATATGGGGATGGGGATCTATACGTAAGTTACCATCTCGGCGGTAATTGGACGGAACCTCAAAATCTAGGTCCATTAGTTAATACAAATGCTTCTGAAATTACGCCCCATATTGGCCCCAGAAACGAGTATTTGTATTTCGCAAGAAACAATTCCAGTCGCAATCATTCCAGGTCAATTTACAGAATTAGTATCAGGGACCTTAACATTAAATATCTTGATGATTAGCTCACAAAATTCAGATTTTACCACGTTGGAAATAAAAGAGCCAGGAAGCTAGGTTATGCATCGACAATACTTAAAAATATTATTTAGAAAAGCAGCAAAGCATAAAGAATATTATGTAATTAATATTCTTGCCTTTACCATTGCCTTGTCCAGTGCTATTGTAATATTCTCTTACATTCGGACAGAATTATCCTATGATCACTTTCACGAAAAAGCAGATAGAATTTACCGGGTAGCCATGGAAAGGTTAACGCCAAATGCGAGAACACTCCGGGCAACCACAGTTGAACCTTTAGCGGAAACATTGGTTTCTGAATTTCCGGAAATTGAAATAACGACAAGATTTCAGAAAATTGAAACCGATATCAAAGTCGCTAAAACTGACTTAAGGTTTAACGACTCAAGGATTATTGCAGCAGATAGTAATTTTTTAAAAATCTTTGACTTCAAGTTAATAGATGGTTATGCAAATACTGTACTTGATGAACCCAATTCAGTAATCATAACAAAAGAGACTGCAGTTAAATTCTTTGGAGATAAAAATGCAATTGGGGAGCCTATCGGATTCGGCGATTCAGAAATAGATTACATAATAACCGGAGTAATTGAACCCGTTCCAAATAACTCTCATTTTCACTTTGATATTATAAGATCCTATTCCAGTAGTTCTGATCACTGGTTGTTTAACCCAAATTACTACACATATCTTTTAATGACGGAAGGAGCGAATCGATCTAATCTTGAAATTAAATTCCCGGAATTTATTAAAAAGTATATTGGATCCGAATTTAATGCTGCCTCTATAGATTTCGACAACTATTTGGCCAAAGGCAATGGATATAAATATTTTTTGCAACCATTGAAAGACATTCACCTCAGGTCGGATTTATCAGGAGAACTGGAACCTAACAGTAGAATCAGTTTTATCTATTTGTTGATGATAATTACCATAATAATATTAGTAGTGGCATGCATAAACTTTATTAACCTTTCAACCGCCTATTCGACATATTATATTAAGGAAATAGGGGTTAGGAAAACCTTTGGATCACCACGTAGAAACCTCATTATACAATTTTTAACGGAATCAATTACATTAAGTATAATTGGATTCGTATTGTCCATAATCATCCTCAATTTTACCACACCTTTCCTAATTAGTTTACTTGGCACGCCATTTGATTTTTCGCTATCGAATAACTTACTACTGTTTATCGGGTTATTTTGTTTTTCCGCTTTATTAGGATTATTTGCAGGGTGGTACCCTGCAATTCATCTTTCAAGACTAAAGCCCATTTCTGTTATTAGAAGTCATAATGAAGGACCAACGAAAAGAAAATTTATTAACAGACTGGTTCAAGTGCAATTGATAGCTGCAACCGTTCTAATTTCCTCTACACTGATAATGTATGATCAGATGGATTATATTTTTAATATGGATCTGGGACTAGAAACATCTCAGGTGATTATAATTGATCAAGGAGCTCAACTCAGTGGACATTTTGAAACTTTTAGGACTGATTTACTGGGAAACCCAAATATACTTGGGATTGGTGCATCTACTTCTTTACCAAGCAAGCCATTAATAAGGTCAACCCATGGAATATCTAGTAGCGAAATTGGAGATGACCCTTCCTTATTCATGATGTATGTTGGTTATGATTTTCTCGGAATCCTGGGTATTAATGTTGTCCAAGGAAGGGGTTTTTCAAAAGATTTTAGTCAGGATCAGCAAGCGGCAATTCTTAATCAATCAGCTGCCACAATATTTAGCGATGGATCAGTAATAGGGGAAAAATTAATGAGTTTCGGAAGGGAATATGAAATTATTGGTGTGGTCAAAGATTTTCATTTCGAATCTTTACATTCTGAAGTAGGACCAATGGCCATTTATTTGGAATCAGATGAGCTTGAATATCTTGCTATAAAAGTGGAACCGGAAAACTTATCAACTACAATTGCCAACATGGAACAAAAATGGAATCAATTTGTAGATGGCCTTCCATTTGAATATTATTTCCTGGATGAGGGCTTCGAATCGCTATATGAACATGAAAAAAGAACAATGAAAATAT
>CBDVAV010000290.1:0-6380 GCA_965372055.1 uncultured bacterium
CTCAAACCAGAGTTTTCATACAATTTTGAAAGTGGGATCACTGCCAGGTTAAATGAAAATTTGAAAATTTACACTGTTGGTTATGTTACGTTTTTAGTTGATGCCATGGTTCGGCGCAATGCCCTTTTTAACGGGCAGGATTCCATGGTCTACGATGGCATAATCAGTCGAGTGCAATCCCTGGTAAATACCGGAAGGGCAACTGTGTATGGTGCCAGTTTTAATTTTCAATGGCAATTACATCCCAATTGGTCCTTTATTTCGATGCTTACTTTTTCTGATGGTGAGGATAAATCAGAAAAAATTCCTTTGAGGCACACAACTCCTGTTTTTGGCCAAACTTCTCTTTCATTCCAAAATGAAAAGATGAGAATTGACCTTTATTCAAAATACAATGGCAAAAGAAGCTTTAACAAGTTACCGCCATCAGAACAAAATAAAACCCATCTCTATACCGCAGTCGGGTCATTGGCATGGTACACCATAAACCTTAAAGGGTCTTATTCAATTACTGATTATTTAACCGTAAATGCAGGGATTGATAATATTCTGGATAAGCATTACAGGCCCTACTCCAGTGGAATATCTGCCCCTGGAAGGAATTTTACTGTTGCGCTGCGTACACGGTTTTAGCTGCTTAAATCTTTGGAGGTTTATTGGATTGGGGTAACTGAATCAGCCTAATTGGAATATTTTAAGGTTACGATGATTATTTGTTTTGTTCATTCTCATTCTACTTTGTCCACCCCCTACCCCCGCCAGCGGGGGACAGACAAAACATAAATTTTCGTACTGATTTTTTTGAAGGTTTCTCATTAATAATATGAAAACAATCTCATAATAATGCTCATTCCTTCAATTCAATATCTATAATTATAAAACTGTTTTATAATTAAAGACATGGTTGGGATTAACCCGCACCGAATATAGGTAGCTTTCCCTCGCTGGCGGGGGTAGGGGGTGGAAATACTACAAATGAATACTAGGTTTACCAAACTTTTAAAAGCTTAGTAAACCACGTAACTATACTAATTACTCATCTTTCAAGGCATCCACCGGATTTGAGCGGGCAACCAGCAGGCTTTTGTAACTGATGGTCAAGATGCTAATTAACCATGTTATGAGGCCAGCAAAAAGAAAAGTGAGTAGATTAAGGTCTACCCTGTATGCAAACCCTCTTAACCAAAAGTTGACGAAATAATATGCCAGTGGGCTTATAATTATAAAGGCAATCAATACGAGAAGCGTAAATTCTCCAGTCAAAATTGCAAATACTTTTAAAGTTGATGCCCCCAAAACTTTTCTAATACTGATTTCTTTTAGACGTAAATCCATAACAAATATTGCAAGGGCATACAACCCCAAACAAGCAATAATTATCCCCATTAATGTAAACATCAGCACCAGGTTCATGGTAACATTCTCTTTTTTATATTTCTGATTGAAATACTGGTCCAGAAAGAATGATTCCATTGGTCTTTCTGGTTCAAACTTATTCCAGGTTTTTTCCAAATCGGCAACAGTTTGAATGATATTCCCAGTGCTGATCTTAACAGCTAATTTGCCAAAAAACCTTTTCTCCATAAATATCAACAATGGTTCTATATCGTTGTGCAGGGATGCAAAATGGAAATCCTCAACCACACCAATTATTTCCATACTCTTATCACGACTGGGAATTTCTATTACTTTGCCTATAGGCTCCGTGAGGTTCAGCAATTTAGCAGCGGTTTGATTTATCAAAACTGCCTGTGAAGAATCGGTTAGATAATCACGTGAAAAATCCCTCCCTTCAGCTATTTTAATGTCCAATGTTTTTACGAAATCATAATCGGAAGTAAACCATTTGACCCGCAGCAGATCATCATCATTACTGCCTTTTAATTTTACGCTCCCTACCCACATTTGGATCAACTCCCCGGGAAGGTTTGACATCATCGACAGGTTCTCGACACCAGGAATTTGCAATGCTTCGTTTCTAAAGGATTGATACTTGGCTTTTAGGTTATCTGCAAAACTTAATGGAATTGCTAGCACTTGCTCTTTAGAAAAGCCTAGGTCTTTATTTTCGAAAAATTCAATCTGACGATAAACTGTTATAGAGCCAATTATAAGAAATACAGAAAGGGAAAATTGGAACACTACCAGTATTTTCCGGAGAAATGAATTTCCTTTAATGGTATTTGATGGTCGGAATATTTGATTAGGAGTAAATGATGAAATGAAAAACGCCGGATAACTTCCTGCCAGAAGGCCGGTTACCATAGCGAAACCAATAGTCAACAATACAAATGGAACATTTGTAAATAGATCATTAATTATAAAAGTCCCGGTCAATTGATTTATAAAAGGCAATGAAAGTTTCACAAGCACTAAAGCAGCTATAAATGAGATAAAGCTGACTGTCATACTTTCTGTTAAATGTTGCCAAATCAATTCTTTTCGTACTGCTCCCATAACCTTACGAACTCCAACTTCTTTTACTCTTTTAACTGATTGTGCTGTGGATAGATTAATAAAGTTTATAGAAGCAATCAACAAGATAAACCCTGCAATCACTGAAAATATATACACGGTTTTAGCATCACCAATAGGTTCAAATTCATACATCATATCTGATTTCAGATGTATGTCATTAAGGGGTATTAATGATAATCTTGCATCCTTACTTTTGTCCGAGTGTTTTTTTAACAGATTCTGTAAATTTGCTTCTAACTTTTTAGGATTTGCTCCATCTTTTAATAGCAGGTATGAATATGACCAAAACCTAGCCCTCTCTTCAGGAGTAGCACTCATTAATGAGGCAATAAAATCCAAATGAAAATGTGAGTTTGCAGGTATCTCCTCAATTACGCCAGTTATTAAATAATCAGATTCATCATCCCTATTTATGGACTTCCCAACTGCACTGGATTGCCCGAAATACTTTTCTGCTATTTTTCTGGTTATGATGATCGTATATGGTTCATCGAGTGCTGTTTCGGGGTCTCCCTCAAAAAACTGAAAATTGAAGATCTTGGTCAGGGATGGATCAGCCCATCCAAAACTGGATTCATAGAATCTTTTTTCATCATATTTTATTAAGGATTTGTTTCCCCAGGATGGGATTATCCTGACGAAATCCTCAACAGCTTCAAGTTCTGAGTGGGCCAGATCAGGCCATCTCCCATTGGTTATAGCCCATGGTTTTTTCTCATTTCTTTGGGTAAGGTCATAATTCAATCTATATATTCGATCTGAATTTCCGTGGTATTTGTCATAACTTAATTCTGTCTTCACAAAGAGAAATATTATGATAGAAATTGCGAAACCAAGAGTGAGCCCGAAAATATTTATTATCGTAAATGTTTTATTTCTCAAGAGATTTCTTGTTGATAATTTCAGGTAATTATTGAACATGGGAAAAGATATTTTATTATGAGACCATTGCTCTCTCAATTGGGGTTTTAAACATGAAATAGTATCGGCTAAATAGTTTATAGTGGCTTTGAATTTCCCTTTTTGCTGTATGTTTTTTTGGTACATCTCTTGAAGGTCACCACGAATAACATTTAAGTATTGATTTCCAATAAATCGGGATATTATAGCGTCCAACCAAGTGGGAGGTGTATGTATTTTCTTGCTCATCGGGTTTCCACATTTGGGATTAATTCAAACATTTCGTTTCTAATGCGGTTGGCAAATGCCAAGGCACTCTGGCCAGATGATGATAGTTTGTAATACCGCTTTTTCCTTCCGCCTCTTTCAGCAGTAGCCCCTCCCTCCCATGACTCAACATATCCTTTTGTTTCCAACCTGTGAAGGGCGGTATGAAGCGCACCTATACTTGGCTTTTTCCCTGTCCTTTTTTGCAGTTCTTCTTTGATTGATACTCCATATCCGGCATCTCCCAATACCCCTACCGTGAGAAGCACTAGCTCTTCAAATTCGCCTAAATAATTTTTCATAATAATTATTTATATAATTCTTGAACGTAGTACAAATATATTTGTTTCCTGATTGTAGGGTAAATGTTTTTAATTTATCCTATAAACCTCAATTCGATTAATAAAAAAACGTCATGAAAAATATATCTTGATTTTCCAAAAGGTAAATTTTGTCCGGTATTTGAAGGAGATTGCGGATATTTTTATCCTTTTAGAAAATATAAGGATAAAAATTCCGCAATAGCTTGTCCCGTTTTTTACGGGAACGAACCTGATAGATTGAATCTCGAATTATTAATAACCGAACTTAGGTAAGTTAACACTAGGTGGTTACTCCTGGCGCAGACTATCTACAGGATTAGCATAGGCAATTTTTAACGATTGTAAACTAACGGTAATGAATGCTATTACCATAGCACTTAATCCAGCAAATCCGAAGAGGACAATATCAGGATCAATCCGATAAGCGAAACTGTTAAGCCATTTGTAATTGTAATACCAGGCAATTGGTGTTGATATAATGATTGATATAAGGACCAGGATTAGAAACCCTTTGCTGAAAAGTAGAATTATACTGCTCATGGATGCTCCCATGATCTTACGGAGACCAACTTCCTTGGTTTTTTGTTCAGCAATAAATGCAGACAAGCTAAATAGGCCCATACATGCCAGGAATATCGCAATCCCACTAAACAAGGTCACCATTTTTGACAACCGCTGTTCTTTGGTATATAAATCGTTAAAAGATTGATCTAGAAAAGTATAATCAAAAGGATGGTCTGGGGCAATATTTCCCCATTTATTATTAAGATCTGCAATGGTTGAGTGAACATCTTCACCGTTGGTTTTTATAAAAAGTACACTCATCCAATCAGGCTTAAATCCAAGCACCATTGGTCTAATAGCATTATGCAGGGACCGATAGTTAAAATCTTCAACCACGCCAATTACATTTCCATCAACCCAATTGGTGGTTCCATCACTATTTCTCCTTGGCATTTGAATAGTTTTTCCAATGGGGTCCTCCCAATCAGTCAAATCAACAAACGATTGATTGACCAAATAACTATTTTCCCTATCGGAAGTTATTTCAGATGAAAAATTTCTTCCTTCCATTAATCTAACACCCAAGGTTTCAAGGTATTTATCATCGATAGCAATAAAGCGGTTTGACATTGGTTGGTCATCTTTTGAACCTTCATATTTAAATGGCATTCCCCAGTCTCCCCCTCCTAACCTGTTTCCTGAAGCACTAACAGACAATACATTTTGATTTTGAAGAAATTGATTGGTTAAGGCCTCTATCTTGGTATGACTTCGCACATTTTGTAAGGGGACCATCAATACATGTTCCTTTTCAAAACCCAATTTCTTGTTCTGAATATAATTCAGTTGCTTAAATACAATTAAGGTGCTGCTAACTAACATTATTGACAATGAGAATTGTACTATGATTAAAAATTTAGACAGTAATTGTTTATGGCTAAAAAAAGAAAGTTTGCCTTTAAAGACATCAACTGGTTTGTACCTGGAAAGAACAAAAGAAGGGTATGTCCCTGCCAATAAACCAGTAATAATGGTAATACCAAATAATGTAATAAGCATCTGTGGATTGTTGACTATATCAAACTGAAGTTGCTTCCCGGAAAGTAGATTAAAAAATGGAAGAGTAATTGTTACTATGACCACCGCCACAAAAATCGAAATAATCACTAAAAAAATTGCCTCGCTTAGAAATTGGTACATTAGCTGACTTTTCCTGGCTCCAATCACCTTCCTGATACCTACCTCTTTGGCTCTTTTTGCTGATTGGGCGGTCACCAGGTTTATAAAATTGATAATTGCGATAAGCAAAATAAAAGTGCCAATTGCGGTAAAAATGTAAATGTTCTGAATATTATCCGGTTGCCCGTTGAATCCAGAATACAGATGAACATCTTTGAGAGGTTGTAATACAAGACCAATATCAGCATCTTCATCCTCAGGCAGATGACCTTTTAACCACGGCCCGAATTTCCCTTCTATTTCAGCAGTGCTGGTATTTGGATTTACCATGATGAAGGAAGTGTAATTGGTTATTACCCAATCATCTTTAAACCAATCAGAATGAGAATCGAAAGAAGCAAGGTAGTCGAAAGCCATATTGGTTGGATGATCAGTATTGTTATAAACTGCAGTGATGGTGAACTCCTGACTATTGTCAACTTTAATTACTTTTCCTATGGGACTTTCGTCGCCAAAATATTTGTGGGCCAAAGATTCTGATAAAGCCCCGGTAAAGGGCTTCGTCAGTGATTCCTTTAAGTTACCTTCAATAACCTCAAATGAAAAGAAATCGAAAAAACTGGAATCAACCAGCGCTCCATTAGATTCATAGAATTGCTTATCCCCTACCGAAAAAAGATTTCTGCCAAAGGAACCTATTCTTACAAAGTTGTCCACCCCCGGTAACTC